>CATMBH010000017.1:0-13301 GCA_950063985.1 uncultured Fidelibacterota bacterium | reverse complement strand
AAACTGCGCAACAATCTATTCTTTTTGCACTGCAGATGAATCACCCAGTTGATAATGCAGAAAATATTTCCACAGGGCTGGAATACAATTTTGCGAAAATGTTCTTTCTCCGTGGAGGATACAAGATCAACGAGGAAGAAGAAAATATCTCTTTTGGCGCCGGTTTAATTATTCCCATTGGTAAACTCAAACTCCGTGTGGATTATGCGTATGCAAACTTTAACCATTTATCTGACCCGCAGCGGTTGTCTATAGGATTGTCATTTTGAAACTGAATAAGTATTTTTTGATTTTTATAATGATCTTTGCAGCCAATGCTTGTGTAGAGAAAATGCAGTTGCCGGAATCGCTTGCTGACAATTCGGAATTTGTCGCTGGGGATACAACGTATCTGTTAATCCAGCCTATTTGGGATGGAGAGATGGGCTTGCAGTCCCCCGTAGAAATTTCTATAGCCCAGGATGGACATGTGTTTGTGGCTGACACGGGAACGAAATCCATTTTTGTGTTCAGTCAAAATGGTGAATTGTTAACCGGTTTTGAGGAATTACAAAATTTAAGTATCACTCCCATTGATGTGGATATTGATCAGAAAATGAATATTTATTTTATTGACGGTACTCAAAAAATCTATATCTGGAATCAATACATTAATGATATTGGCATTGAAGAAATGGCAGTGACCGGTTCCTTTTATAATGAAGGGGCAGGATCGGTAACAATCGATGCTTTTTCTGAAGAATGGTCTACATATTTAGAAGATGATGACTGGTCGCTCGAATCTGTGAATTGGGGTACCCCGCAAGATGTGATTGATTCTCTGCTTGCGCCTCATGTTTTTTATGATGGTGCTGATCAAATCCATTCCTTCAATGACATTTATTATGAATCTGCAACTTCATCGTTTTCAGGATTATCAGCCACTCGTGATGAAAGCAATTATATTTATGCTTTGGACTATACCCATAACCGCATTATTCGTTTCGATCACCAGCGGACCCATTTATTGAAATTGACAAATGGGGATAAAATTTGGACGCACAGGGGTGTATTTAAGTCATCTGTCTCTGAATCTGGAACAGGAGCCGGTACGGTGAATGAACCTATGGGTATTGATGTGGATTACAGCGGCAGTATCTATTATGCCCAAACAGGAGATTTCTTTTCCGTACACAAGATTCGACCAGCGACCTCGGGAACTTATACCACGTATCCAGCTGTTTTTCAGCAAGGAACCAATGATATAATGGATCTTTTCCGTTTTTCCAAACCGGCCGATGTTGCAGTGGATAATAATCAATTTGTTTATGTGGCAAATACGGAGGAACAGGAAATTCAGGTGTTCGATTCAGACGGGCAATTTTTCCTGAAGGCCGGTGTTGAAACTTTTACTATTGATACGACTATGCAGATCTTACAAGGTTCTGACACTGTAGTTGTGGACACATTTATCACAGTTGAAGAGAAGGGTTTTCTTATTGAACCTGTAGCAGTCACTGTTGATGATCGAGGTATTGTCTACATTTGCGATACTGTTACAGGACGGATTTTACGTTATCGACTTTCCAATCAATTAGATGAAGATCTCCAGCCCATACCATAAACTGATAATCATTTTGTCTTTTTGTTCAATGTTGATTGGACAAGTAACTGAAACGGCATTTATCAAATATTATAGATCCGATAGGGATTTTATCGCCGATGCACCCATGTTGGCGACGGCCCGGAGGGGAATTTCGCACTTGGAAGTTACTTTTAATGAAAATAAACAACCTGTGCTGAAACGTTGGCTCAATAGTGATCATGAATTGATCCATGAAGAAATGTTTGTTTATGATGAATCAAATACTTTGTATAAGAGACTATTTCTGGATGGTAAACGGAGAACAGAAAAAATAATTAACTATGGTGAACAAGAGCCCTGGAGTGTAGAATTCAGGAAATATGCAGTGCATAAAAAAGATGCTGTGTCTTTCATTGGGCAGCAAACAGAGTTTGTTTTAAATGGCAGTGAAGAAATTTCAGATATCATATTCCGCACCGTAGACAATCATGAATATGGCACCATTCATTTGAGTTATGATCATTTAGGATTTTTGCAGGAAGAGGTTTGGCGAATACTACCCAAGGAAAAAGTAATTAGGAAGTTTGTATACGATTTTGATATAATGAATGATGTTCAACAGATTTGGGAATACGGGAGGAACAACCAAGAGATCAGCCATGTTGCTTTAAGCATGGCACCGGAAGATAAATTATATACTTCACCCCCACCCAGAACAGGAAATGTATTGGATGAAGCAGATATAATTTTAAAAGAATTAATCTCAAAGAGAGTGATCACTCCTGTGATGGCGCTAATTCCCAACACAGAATGGGATAGATTGAAACTTGCTAACGATGAAGAAATAGATATTATTTTTGTATCGATCAATAATGACAGGGTACGATTCAGCCTGCCATATGAAAACGAAGTATTAAGTATTTTATTAGATCGGGTATCTTCTATTAGGAATAAGTATGGAGAATTGATTTACCCATAAGTTGCATATCCTTAATAGTTAAGGGTAAATTTTACATATGCAGCACATACCAAAGGGTTTTCTTTTAATAGTTTTATCCAGTTTATTACTGGCTCAAAGCACTTACCCGCCGCCAACAAACCTTGTAACTATACCCACAGCAGGAACACTTGTTCGCGGTAGTTTTTCGTTGGACATGCGTGTCCAAAAAGATGGCGGATTTAGCACAGGACTCAAGGTGGGGATAACAGATCGTTTTCAATTTGGCATGTCATTTGGTGCCAGTAATCTCATTGGGGATGACAGCTTAAAATGGTATCCCCATCCCGAAGTGAATATAAAATACCGGCTGATTGATGAAACAAAATCCATGCCGGGTATTGCCATTGGTTTAAACAGTCAAGGCTATGGTGCTTACAACGAAATACTTGAACGCTATGAAGTAAAAGCCTATGGATTGTATGCAGCTGCTAGCAAGAACTGGGCAACACCTTTGGGGAATATGGGCATCCATGTGGGAGTGAATCAAAATTTCCTGGAAATACTAGATCAGGATGAAGACCAAAGCCTGTTTATGGGTATTGATCTGGAATTCAATCCTGAGCTGTCATTGCTTGTTGAATATAATGCTGCACTGAATGAGAATGATATGAAGGCAGAAGATATCGCCATAAATAGAGGTGGGTATTTAAATGCGGCTGTACGCTGGACGTTTGTAGAACGATTACATATTGAAATGGATTTTAACAATCTCCTGTTTAATGAAGATAAAGTTGATTATTTCAACAGGGAATTGAAGATAATATATATCGAGTATTTTTAACTCATTCCTGAGGGCACCATGTCCAAGCTGAAAGAAACACAGCTTTCCACAGAACAGATATATAAAGGTTCTTTGCTTGATGTGAGGCGCGATGAGGTTTCATTGCCAAATGGAAAAACATCAGCAAGGGAATACATCAAACATCCCGGTGCCGCATGTATAATTCCAGTATTACCCGATGGGAAGATCGCTCTCATAAAACAATACCGCTATCCAGTTCAATCTGAAATGATCGAACTACCGGCCGGCAAGTTGGATACCGGAGAAAAACCGGAAGTTTGTGCCAGAAGAGAACTGGAAGAAGAAATTGGTTACTCTGCCGGCAAGTTGACATTTGTATGTAATATTCATCCAGCTATTGGTTTTGCCAGTGAGATAATGTGGATTTATCTTGCAGAAGATTTAGTCAAAACGACTGAAAATACAGATCATGATGAATTTCTTGAAATTATGCCAACTTCATTAGCTGAAGCAGTAAAAATGGTGTGGGATGGAAAAATTACCGATGTAAAAACAATCATCGGTCTTTTATGGGCGGAACGTCTCTTATCATAAACAATCCCTTTTACTATGTCTGATTCGCTAGCTGTACATATTAAAGAAAAGTCATTAGATCTAGGTTTTCATAAAGTGGGAATCACCTCTGCTGTTTCAACTCCCAAAGAAAAAGCTAATTTGGAATCCTGGCTACAAAAAGGACATCATGGAACCATGGAATGGATGGCGAAACGTAAGGAAGAAAGAGGAGATATTTTTGCTTATTTCCCGGAGGCAAAATCAGTTATTTCTGTGGGTATGAATTATTTCACAGGTTTTACGCAAGCTGATTTGCTATCGGAGTACGCGTTCAGCAATTATGCCTGGGGAGATGACTACCACGAAGTTTTGAAATCAGGTTTATATAAATTATTAAGTTGGCTGAAAGCTGAAGTACCAAATGTAAGAGGCATTGCCTGTGTGGATACATCACCTGTCATGGATAAGGTTTGGGCACAGAAAGCCGGATTAGGTTGGCAGGGAAAACATACCAATCTTATCACCATTGATTATGGAAGTTGGTTATTTCTGGGTGAATTGATAGTTGATATTGAATTGGATTATGATCAACCTTTCACTGAAGATCTTTGCGGTTCCTGTACTGCCTGCATAGATGCTTGTCCAACACATGCTTTAGGAGAATATGAGATTTATGCCGAAAAGTGTATATCTTATTTGACAATTGAACACCGCGGTAAACTTCCTGATGTTAGGTCGGAATTACATGGTTGGATCTATGGTTGTGATATCTGCCAGGATGTATGCCCCTGGAATCAGAAATTTTCACAATTGACAGCAGAGGAGTCCTTTAAACCACGAAAAGAGATTCTCGGATTTACAGATGAAAATTGGCAAGCCTTGGATGTGCAAGGATTTCGTAAATTATTTAAAGGATCTGCGGTTAAGCGCACGAAATTTTCAGGATTATCAAGAAATATTAATGCAAATACATAAGGAGTATATATGCCAAGAATAGGAGTCGTTCTCTCTGGTTGCGGAGTCAATGATGGGTCAGAAATACATGAAGCAGTAATAACTATGTTAGAGTTAGATAAAGCAGGAGCAGAAATGGTACTTATGGCGCCTAATATCGATCAGCTTCATGTTATAAATCATTATACCGATCAAGAAATGAATGAATACAGGAATGTACTCATGGAATCCGCCCGAATCGCCCGTGGGAATATAAGAGATATGGCAGAAGTTTCGTCAAGCGATGTGGATGCTTTAATTTTTCCCGGAGGATTTGGAGTGGCTAAAAATTTGTGTGATTATGCCATGGCTGGTGCTGATTGTTCAGTGAATCCAGATGTTCTTCGTTTAACTCAAGAAGTCCATAATGATAAAAAACCCATTGGTGTTATTTGCATTTCGCCGGCTATGATGGCCAAGATCCTTGGAGGTGAAACAGAATTGACCATTGGTTTTGATGAGCAAACAGCCAATGATATAAATGCCATGGGAGCGAAGCATATTACTTGCCCGGTAGAGGATATTATTATTGATACCCAAAAGAAAGTGGTTTCAACACCCGCCTATATGGAAGCCAAAAGCATCAAAGAAGCTGCAGCAGGGATTACCAAGCTGGTTGCTGAAGTACTGAATATGGTGGCCGATTGATTAAAGTATGTCATGTAAACGACTTACCTGAAAAATCAGCCAAAGTGATCATGGTTCATGATACACCCATAGCTGTATTCAAAACTGGGGGGAAGATATTTGCCTGGGACAATCGCTGCCCTCATCGCGGTGCATCACTGGGTGATGGTTATATAACGAACACCACTGTGCAATGTAAATTTCATTTATGGGAATTTGATATAGAAAAGGAATGTGCTGTAGCTAACGAAACCATCAAATTGAAATCATTTCCTATTGCAATTAAAGGGCAGCATATTTTTCTAGATATTTCTTGAGCAGAGAAAGAACCGTAAATACAAAGTAAAGAGAAAATTTTAAACACTGGACTCATGATTATAAGCCAGTTTCTTTTACTGTCTGCTTGACAACCTCCAATGTATTGTTCAAAGCAACTTGTTCATCATCAGTTAACTGAAATTCAAGAATCTTCTCTACACCGCCGTTACCAATAACTGTGGGAACACCAATAAAATACCCATCTACTCCAAATTCACCTGTACATAAAGATGCACATGGAATAACCCGTTTTTTGTCTCTCAAATAGGATTCTGCCATTTCAATTGCAGATTGGGCCGGAGCATAAAATGCAGAACCGTTACCGAAGAGTTTGACAATCTCACCACCGGCAAAGCGTGTTCGATGTTCAATTTCAGCTAATCTTTCTGCAGAAATCAGATCGGTCACAGGTACGCCACCAACGGTGGCAAGTCTGGTAATAGGCACCATTGTATCGCCATGGCCGCCAAGAACCATACACGTAACGTCTTGGACAGATAAGCCAGTTTCCATGGCAATAAAGGTTCTGAACCGTGCCGAATCAAGCGCGCCGGCCATACCTACAACTTGGTTTTTTGGAAATCCAGAAACTTTATAGAAAGCATATACCATTGCATCTAATGGATTGGATATAACAATAACAAAGGATTGTGGTGCCTGTTTTTTGATATTCGCGGCAACATCTTTCATGATACCTAGATTTATTTCCAGCAGATCTTCCCGGTCCATGCCCGGTTTTCTGGGGATGCCGGCGGTAATAATAAATACATCTGAGTCTTTGACATCATTCCAGTCAGATGTGCCAGTTATATTGGCATCATAGCCATCATGGGGGCGTAGCTGCATTAGGTCAAGGGCTTTCCCTTTAACCATACCTTCTGCTTTGGGAATATCAAAAATCACGACATCACCCAATTCTTTTTGTGCGGCGAGCAAGGCGAGGTTACCGCCAATTTGGCCGCCGCCGATTAATGAAATTTTTGGTCTGGACATGAAATCCTCTTAATCTGAAATTAATGAATTATTAAAATTACGATTAATCGTACACAAATAAAAAACCCCTACAGTGTAGGGGTTAAAGTGTGATTAGTTCAGCTTTGCGGTATAACGCTGACTATCTTTCTTGACCGTCCATGGCGGCCAAATTTCACTGCCCCGTCAGCTGTAGCAAAAAGTGTATCGTCACCGGCACGGCGTACATTTGAACCGGGATGAATTTTTGTACCGCGTTGTTTTAATATGATACCACCAGCAAGGATCGCTTGACCATCAGAAACTTTAACGCCGAGGTGTTTTGAATTTGAATCGCGTCCATTCCTAGAACTACCAACACCTTTTTTATGTGCCATAATTAATCTTCCTTGGCAGTTTCTTCTGCCTGTTTCTTTGCAGCAGTTTTCCTGGTTGCTGATAATTTAATTTTTTCAACCTGCAGTAATGTATAATCCTGTCGGTGTCCATTTTTCCGCTGATAGCCCTTACGGCGCTTTTTCTTATAAATAAGCACTTTGCGATCGCGACCCTGTTCGAGGACACTGGTTTGCACGGCAGCACCTTTTATAACAGGCGTACCAATATGATTCTTCTTGCCATCATTAGCAAAGAGGACTCTATCAAATGACAGTGTATCACCAACTTCAGACTGCTGGTGGGCGACCTTTACTCGATCACCTTCACTGACCGTATATTGTTTTCCTGAAATCTCAACTGTAGCATTCATGATTATGTCTCCAAAAGCCGGAAAAATTAAGTGGAATTAGCCTGATTACCAAGTTCTACGTGATCAGTAATATCTTGATTATCTTTCGTGCGTAGAAAGCGAAATTCATCTCGGTTAATATCTACTAAACTATCGATAGATATATGGACAAAATTCTGCCACATAAGTCCACGTAAAACCTTCTTTTTCTTTATAAAATCAGCATTTTCAGGGTGTAAAAGCAATTTGAGACGTAGATCGTGGTGTTTGCTTTTATAACGCCGTAGCCAGTGATCTATGCGGGTAATTAATGTTTCTTTTGAAATAATACGTCCGGATCCATGACAAGTAGGGCAATTCTCGCTCATGGAGTCAATGAGACTTAATCGAATGCGTTGCCGTGTCATTTCCAACAAACCAAAATCACTAATCGGTGATACAGCAACTTTTGCACGATCCTTTTTCAATTCTTTTCGTAATTCATAATAAACTTTGCGGCAATTGGCTTCCTCGCGCATGTCAATAAAATCGATCACAATCAGACCTGAAAGATCACGAAGGCGAAGTTGTCGAGCAACTTCACGTGCTGCTTCGAGGTTAATTTTTAGGGAATTATCTTCATGTTGTTTTTTACCAATAAATCGTCCACTGTTGACATCTACCACAACCATGGCTTCTGTTTTCTCAATAATGAGGTAAGCACCGCTTTTCAGCCAGACTTTTGGTCGCAAAAGTTTCATCAATTCATTTTCAATGCCCATGCCCTCGAATAATGGTGTTTTCAAGCGGTAAAGATCCAAGCGATTAGCCATGTTGGAAGAAACATCTTCTAAATAACGGGATGTTTTACGATAGAATTTTTTTGAATCGATGACTATTTTTTCAACATCAGAAGTCAATAAGTCACGGATAACAGAAGAAGCTGTTTCAAGATCTTCATAGACCAATGTAGGTGATTGTGTACGATCAGCTTTCCCTTGCAATCGATCCCATGATGATTTCAATTGATTGTAATCATTTTTCAACACTTCTTCACTTTTGCCCTCAGCTACAGTACGCACAATTACACCAAAACCTTTATGCTTAAAGGAGCTAATGATTTTCTTCAATCTGCGGCGTTCGTATTTATCCCATACTTTTTTGGAAATACCAATATAATTGACATTGGGCACCACTACCAGTAATCGGCCGGGGATGGCCACTTCTGTGGTGACTCTTGGTCCTTTACCGGCAAAGGGTTCTTTAATGACCTGAACATAAATATCCTGCCCGGTATTTAAATCAACAGATATGTTGTCATTATTTTTGCGATAATTGTGTGGGGATTTTTTTCTGTCTTCTTCGTCGACATCTATGAGATAGTCGCTGTTTTCAATTTCAGAAAAGGGTAAAAATGCATTTATATCATAACCGATATCCACGAAAGCAGCCTGCATTCCCGGCAAAACATTTTCCACCTTGCCTTTATAAATATTGCCGACCATACGTTGTTTATCCTGTTTTTCGACATATACTTCTACCAGCTGAGTATCTTCGAGAATGGCGATGCGAGTTTCACCCATGCTCACGTTTATGTATATTTCTTTTTTCATAACCTGTACCTATAAATTACCGTCGTTATCGTCTGTTATATGCTGACAGCAGAAAACGCTCCGCTTACGGAGGTTTTTATGCTGTTATATCAGGTTGGAAGGGTTGAAGGAGGGAAAAAAATGTGTAAAAATCTTGTTTTTGTTTCAAAAAAACTTTAGTAAATAAACTGTTAATAAACCTTCGTTTCTTCCGAACCGATAACAAAATTACCTTTTTTAAAACCCCCTAGCAAGAAAATTGTCCAATAAGCCTTTTCTTGAAAAATGTTAGATTTATTGTGTAAAATTACACCGTCGTGATTTGAGCCCTATTGCCGCGACATTAATATTGGTGCTAAAAAGGCTGAACAGCCCCGTATAGCACCGGGGTTTTTTTATTATGAGTAAAATTAAAAAAATATTCAACGAACGTATACTCATCCTAGACGGTGCTATGGGAACCATGATTCAATCCTATAATTTTACTGAAAATGATTTTCGAGGAGAACGATTTAAATTCCATGGTCAGGATTTAAAAGGGAATAATGATCTGCTTTGCCTCACCCATCCGGATATAGTTGCTGAAATTCATCAAGCCTATTTTGAAGCAGGGGCCGACATTGTGGAAACCAACACCTTTAATGCCAATGCTATTTCCCAGTTGGATTACGCCACAGAAGATCTGGCCTATGAAATCAATTATGAAGCAGCCAAGATCGCAAAATCAGTCGTAAAAGAATTTGCTGACAAACCGCGTTTCGTGGCAGGTGCTATTGGGCCGACCAACCGCACGGCTTCGTTGGGCCCAGATGTCAATAATCCTGGATTTAGAAATATTGCTTTTGATGAATTGAAAGAAGCGTATAAAGATCAAGCCAAGGGTCTTTTGGATGGTGGTGTTGATTTATATCTAATCGAAACGGTATTTGACACCCTGAATTGCAAAGCAGCACTTTTTGCAGTTCAAGAATTATTGGAGGAACTGGAAGTTGATATTCCTATTTTTGTTTCCGGTACGATTACCGATGCCAGCGGTCGAACACTTTCCGGGCAAACGGTGGAAGCATTTTGGTATTCCATTCGCCATGCAAACCTGACCGCAGTTGGACTCAATTGTGCCCTAGGTGCAAAACAGATCCGTCCTTGGCTGGATGAACTATCCTCAGTCGGTGACATATATACATTTGTGTATCCCAATGCAGGGCTGCCCAATGAATTCGGTGAATATGATGAATCACCGGAAGCAATGGCCAATATCATTAAAGAATTTGCCGAAAGCGGTCTTGTTAATCTTGTGGGAGGGTGTTGCGGTACAACACCGGCGCACATCAAAGCCATCGCTGAAGCAATTGATGGAATCACACCTCGAAAAGTTCCTAATATAAAACCGTTGACAAAATTAAGCGGCCTGGAGCCGGTCACAATTAGACCGGACAGTAATTTTGTGAATATTGGAGAGAGGACCAATGTTACCGGTTCGGCCAAATTCCGCCGTCTAATTAAAGAGGATAATTACGAAGAAGCGCTTTCTGTCGCACGTCAGCAGATTGAAAATGGCGCTCAAATTATTGATGTGAATATGGACGAAGGATTGTTGGATTCTGAAAAAGCCATGGAAACATTTTTACGTCTTATCGCTGCTGAACCCGATATCTCTAAGGTGCCTATGATGGTGGACTCATCCAAATGGACGGTATTGGAAACGGGGCTTAAAAACCTGCAAGGGAAGGGCATTGTCAATTCCATTTCGTTAAAAGAGGGCAAAGAGGAGTTTATTCGACAGGCAAAACTTGTTCGTAAATACGGCGCCGCCGTCATTGTTATGGCCTTTGATGAAAAAGGGCAGGCTGATACTTATGAGCGTAAAGTGGAAATCTGTAAAAGAGCTTATGATATACTTATAAATGAAGTTGGTTTCCCACCAGAGGACATCATTTTTGATCCCAATATTTTTGCTATAGCTACTGGCATTGAAGAACACAACGAGTATGGGAAAGCATATATCGATGCAGCCAAAACCATTAAAGAAACCTTGCCGGGTGTACATATCAGTGGTGGAGTGAGCAATCTGTCCTTTTCGTTTAGAGGGAATGATGGTGTCCGAGGAGCCATGAACTCGGCCTTTCTTTATCATGCGATACAGGCTGGAATGGACATGGGAATCGTTAATGCCGGACAGCTCGCCGTTTACGATGATATTACACCTGACCTTAAAGAACGGGTAGAAGATGTTTTATTCAACCGACGGGATGATGCTACTGAAAGATTAGTAGAAATTGCTGGAGAATTTCAGGGTGTCAAAAAATCCCAGGAGAAAGATTTATCCTGGCGGCAGACATCTGTAGAAGAACGGTTGAATCACGCTCTCGTGAAAGGTATTGTTGATTATGTGGTTGAAGATACGGAGGAAGCTCGGCTAAAATACGACCGGCCAATAGAGGTGATTGAAGGACCGCTCATGGACGGGATGAATATAGTCGGAGATTTGTTTGGCTCGGGAAAAATGTTTTTACCGCAAGTGGTTAAATCGGCCCGTGTAATGAAAAAATCGGTGGCCCATTTGCAACCATTTATCGAGCAGGAAAAGGACCAATTGGGCCTTTCAAGTAAATCCAACGGAAAGATCGTCATGGCCACGGTTAAGGGTGACGTCCACGATATCGGTAAAAAAATTGTAGGTGTTGTGTTAGGTTGTAATGGCTATGATATTATTGATCTCGGTGTGATGGTGTCTGCGGATAAAATATTATCCACAGCCCGAGATGAAAAGGCGGACATTATTGGCCTTTCCGGACTGATTACACCAAGTCTGGATGAAATGGTCCATGTGGCCAGTGAAATGGAACGTCTCAAATTTGATATTCCACTTTTAATCGGCGGTGCCACCACCAGCCGCAAACACACTGCTGTAAAAATTGAAGAGAATTATTCCGGGCCAACCATTCATGTGATTGATGCTTCACGTGCTGTTGGTGTGGTGGGTAAACTCATGAATAAAAATAAGAAAGATGATTTTGTAGCCGGGATTCGAACAGATTTTTCCCAGATTCGGGAAGCCAGAGCAAAAGGGCCAAAAATGGCACGCCTTGATATTAAAGTGGCAAGAGAACGAAAGATCCAAATTGATTGGAATCAATATCAAGTACCCAATCCAAAAATCCAGGGGATTAAAACATTTGACGATTATCCATTAGATGAATTGGTGGATTATATCGACTGGTCCCCCTTTTTCCATGCCTGGGAATTAAAAGGTATTTTTCCAAAAATATTGACCGATGACAAGTATGGGGATGAAGCGCAAAAACTTTTTGATGACGGCCAAGTACTATTGAATAGAATTGTATCTGAAAAATTACTCACTGCCAAAGGTGTGATTGGGATTCACCCCGCCTATGCTAAAAATGAATCAGTTTTTACAGATGGTGTGGAATTCAAATTTTCCCGTCAAACTGTGGATAAAGGTGCGAAGAAACCGAATTATTGTTTGGCGGACTTTATTGCACCAAAAGATGATTTTATCGGAACATTTGCTGTGACCACCGGGCATGGAATACAGACAATTGTAAAAGAATTTGAAGATCAGCATGATGATTACAATTCGATTATGGCCAAAGTATTGGCTGATCGATTGGCTGAAGCATTTACGGAAAGGCTTCACGAAAGGGTACGAAAAGAATTCTGGGGATATGCATCTAGAGAAGCGTTGAATAATGAATTGTTGATTAAAGAAAAATATCAAGGCATTCGTCCAGCACCGGGATATCCTGCCTGTCCAAGCCATGAAGAAAAAGATAAAATTTGGCAACTGCTCAATGTTGAAGAGAATACTGGTAGTCGTTCTGTTGGCCAGTTTCTTGGGATGCACAGACACGATCACCAACACAGGTACTGACACGGGCACAGCGACCGATGCCGGTGGCTGGATGTCTGTGATCAGTTTGCATGGAGGTGGGTCACCGGAGGCGATGAAGAGTGAGATTCACCGTCGCTATCCTATTCCGGAGCGAAGAAAGTTGGTGGAGCGACTGATTGAGCGGGGGGTTGCGAGTGAGTCGTCCAATCGTTCAACGGCACAACAGCCCGGACAATGTTGTGACACAGGTTGTACTAAAGAATGAACAAGACGGGGAATTCGATGTCAAAGACAGTGGTCAATTCCTGGAATGACTTTGATTCGTTGCGTCATGTGATCGTCGGTCGCGCAGATTTCACCTGTATTCCCCCTACTGAAC
>CATMBH010000016.1:0-13551 GCA_950063985.1 uncultured Fidelibacterota bacterium | reverse complement strand
CTGATTGGTTTTATTTTATTAATTGCAACTTTAGGTTCATCTATAACCTGTAGAGTAGGAATATTTTTACTTTCTTCTAAACGAGCTGTTTCATATTGTGGTAATAGTAGTTCTAGGAGTGTATTTTGGATTGTTAATTCTCTTATCAATCTTGCATTTTCCATTCCTAATTCAGGGAAACTATCAAAATTTATCATCGTGGGCAGATGTTCTAATTCATTTATTAAATTCTTACCCTCTATTTTCTCTAAACCCAAAATGATATTCAGCAACTGTTTATCCAAACTCGAAGTAATTAGATCTAATTGTTTTTCTTGTTCATTTAACATTATTTCATACCTCTTAACAGCAGGATTATTTGGATTCAATGTAACTTTGGAAACATTTAACTGAATCTCAGTTTGAGCCTTAAGAGTATACAATTCAGTGTAGGCTATCATTTCCTGATTATAAAGTTGGCCATAGGCTTGCATTTCCTGGATGTAGATTTGGCCATAGGCTTCATATTGTGCGCTTATTTGAGATACAATATCAATGATACCTGTTTTTTCCTGAAAGTTTTTTAGCCTTATTTCTGCAAGTGCCAAATCTGTTTTTGTTTCATTTAATCTTTGTTCTAAAAATTCTCTGTTGAATCTCCCCTTATCCATACCCAACTGCTGATTAACACTATCCAGTTTTGTCAGTAATTCTGCTACTATCGCTTTAGCAATTTCAGGTTTCTTATCTATTACTGATATTTTAAGAGTCCCTTCTTCTGTTACTTCTAATTCCATTTTATCTTCAAATGCCACCATAGCAAATTCAAGATCTTTCTCATCGTATCGATTAATCAAATCGAATTTTTTTACTATATATTCTTTTACAGACCTGCTATTTAAGATAGCGATAAAGGTATTTATATCCTCGCTGATACTTGAAAGACCAAAATCAGATATTGGAATCGGTGATATTGAAGATAAAATATTAAACCTCCCTGCTCCAGAAGAGAGTATTGTTGCTTCAGATGAATACCATTTAGGCAACAAAAATGCTATAATGACTGAGGCAACCGCTACAATTACAACATTTTTAGCAACAAACCTCTTTTTCCTCCATAAAATGAATAAATTCTTCTGCATATTTGTTTCTGAAAATTCATCAATTTCATCCTTGACCCCTTTATTATCAATCAATCCATATCTCTTTAAATCACCAATACGATTACGCAGTGTTTTTTCAGTCATTCCATATTGATTAGCTACTTGTTTTCTGATAATTGGATCTGTCAGGATTTCCGGATTATCTTTAATTAAATCTAATATTTTTTGTTCGTGGGTGGATAAATTGATCATCAAATTGTTGCTTGATATGCTAGGATTAAAGTTGCTATAGATGTCAGAGCCTGAATAAAACCTGTATTTCCGAATAAGATACTAGTGTATAATTCGGGTATTTCAATTATATCACCAGGTTCAACATATTGATCATTGGCGAAACGAATTGTTTTCCCATCCGCTCTAATAATTTTCGTTCTAAAAGCTGAACCGATATCTAATGCGCCCCCACTCATGGCAATATAATCTTTAACTTTATAACCTGGAATATAGTTTAATATTGTAGGCCTTCGAACAAAACCAGTAATGGTAATTTTATTTCTATTATACTCTGTCAAATTCATTTGTTCTTCTTTATCAATATTCAGAAAAGGAGCATATATTATATCACCTTCAGTTAGTAGAGGATTATTTTCCAAATCACCATTTAATAAAAATTCTTTGAGAAAAAAATTTTTTACTTTTCCGTCACGAATTATAATAATCTTATTTGGATCAGCATATTTTTGAATACCTCCAGCACCGTTTACTGCATCCAGTAAGCGGCTAACAGGCGTTATCATTACAAATTTAGGATTATTAAATGCTCCATGAACCAAAACCTTAAATTGACGAAAACGGATTAAAGTGACAGATATAATTGCTTCTTTATATACTTTTCCTTTTCTTTCATCCAATTCCCTTTCAATTTCAGCCAAAGACTTACCTAAAACATTTATAGGTCCAATTTTAGGGACAAATAGAACTCCAGTTGGATCGATAATCACAAAATTGTCAATATTTTCAACCGACCATTCCTTTGAAATTGATTCTTCAAACAACCCGCTGGTAATATTAATTCTCAATCTGTCTCCAGGTCCAAGAAAATATGTCTCAGGATCAACAGGATGTTCAAGAGCTAATGGTATCACTCCATATTCTCTATATATTATAGGTGTATTAGATTCTTCAATTTGTGGTAGTTCAAGCGATTGCTGATTTTGAGCTATAACCAAACTTAAGTAATTAATTAGTAGAATAAATTTTCCAAGAATTTTCATATTCTTATAAGACTCCTAATCTTTCCTGTTGATAGGTATTGTTTTGAATTTCCTGCCACCAGGTTTTGTTATCTAAATACCAGTCAATTGTTTTTCTGATTCCCGTTTCAAATGTTTCTTTAGGTGACCAACCTAATTTGTTTTGCAATTTTGATGAATCAATAGCATAGCGAAGATCATGGCCGGGACGATCTTTCACAAAAGTGATTAATTCCTGGTAAGATTTGAGATTTTCAGATGGTCTGATATTATCTAATAGATTACAAATCGTTTTTACAATATCAATATTCTTGATTTCATTGTTACCGCCGACATTATATGTTTCACCAATTTCACCTTTCTCAATAATCGTATGAATCGCGTCACAATGGTCATCAACAAACAGCCAATCCCTTATATTCTCACCTGTACCATATACAGGTAGTGGTTTTTCCTGAAGGCAATTCAATATCATAAGTGGAATCAATTTCTCCGGAAATTGATATGGTCCATAATTATTTGAGCAATTGGAAATGATTATAGGCAGACCATAAGTACGATGCCATGCTCTCACTAAATGATCAGAGGATGCTTTTGAAGCTGAATATGGTGAACTGGGATCATAGGGGGTTTCTTCTGTAAAAATGCCATCATTGTCCAAACTGCCAAATACTTCATCTGTTGATATATGATGAAATCTGAAAGATTTCTGATCTTCTTTTGTTAATGATTGATAATAGCGTAGTGATTTTTGCAGTAAAGTATATGTTCCAGAAATATTGGTTCGGATAAAATCACTTGGTCCATCAATGGATCTATCTACGTGGCTTTCTGCTGCAAAATTAACTACCACATCTGGTTTGTGTAATATGAATAATTCTTGAACAAGCTCTTGATCACAAATATCGCCTTGAGAAAACGCGTAGCGTTTATCATTATCGTATTTTAATAAATTCTGTGGATTACCAGCATAAGTAAGTTTATCTAGATCGATAATTTTATCTGCATAACCATTACTCAATATAAAACGAATAAAATTGGATCCAATAAAACCGCTGCCTCCAGTAACAATAAATATCCTACCCATTATGAAACTTCAAACACCGGTAATAATGATTCATCCTGTTCAGCTAATGCAGGAAAAGACATATCACGATTTGAAAGAAATGGTTCCTTGATTGGCCATTGAATATTCGCAGTTTTGGCATTCCATAAAATTCCATATTCATCTTCAGGATAATATTTTTCAGTACATTTATACTCAAAAATAGCTTCATTGCTTAACACACAAAAACCATGGGCAAATCCCGGGGGTACATATACAGCTTGGTGATCATTATCATTTAATGTTGTTGCAAATACTTTTCCGAATGTAGGAGATCCTTTGCGAATATCGAGAGACACATCATATATCTCACCGAGAACACACCTGACTAATTTCCCTTGACCATGTTTAAGTTGATAATGCAACCCGCGAAGAACTCCCTTTGCTGATTTTGATTGATTATCTTGCTTGAATTCTAAATTTAATCCTGCATTTATAAAGTGTTCTGCACGGTAACTTTCAAAGAAATAGCCTCGATCATCATTATAAACCTCAGGTGCCATTATAAACAAACCTGGAAATTCAGTGGCGGTTATTTTCATCGTTTTTTTCTACCCACATTATCATACTTAAAACCGAGTTTTTCTAAATCATCTATTTTTAAAATGTTCCGGCAGTCCAATATATTTGGAGATTTTACGAGCCCCTTTAATTTCAAAAGATCCATTCCCCTGAATTCGTTCCATTCAGTCATGATAACGACACCATCTGCATCTTTTACTGCTTCTTCCCAGGACACATAGGTATCCAAATCATTATAGAGCTTTTTCATATTATCATTTGCAGCAGGATCGAATGCTTTTATTATTGCTCCATTGCTTTGCAAGGCATCAATTATATCTATTGCCGGTGATTCCCGAACATCATCTGTTTGTGCTTTAAAGGCTAAACCAAGGATGGCGATGGTTTTATTTTTAATATTTCCATCAAAAAGATTAAAAAGTTTTTTAACCATTCGTTCTTTTTGCAATTGGTTTGCTTCAACAGCACTTTTTACAACTTTCAGGTTTGCCCCCATTTCTTCAGCCATTGAAATCAGTGCTTTGGCATCTTTTGGAAAACACGATCCACCAAACCCTGGTCCTGGGTGTAAAAATTTTGGGCTTATTCTGCCATCTATTCCCATTGCTTTTGATACAACATGGACATCAGCTCCGATTTCATCACAAATATTTGCTATTTCATTAATATAGCTGATTTTTACTGAAAGAAATGCATTACTGGCATATTTTATTAATTCTGCAGTTTCAATGGTCGTTTCAATCACAGGTGTTTCATTTATATACAGAGGTCTATAAACATTTTTCATTGTATCAAAAGCACGAGCGCTAGATGCGCCAATAATGACTCTGTCCGGCCAAAGAAAATCTTTTACTGCAGACCCTTCTCTTAAAAATTCAGGATTTGATACATAATCAAATTTATTTTCTTCATTAGATGTCTTTCTTATTATTTCAGTTATTATAGCACCCGTTCCAATCGGAACAGTACTTTTAGTGCAGACAACTTTATAACCATTTAGGTTAATACCGATCGCCCGGGCGACTTCAAAGACGGCTGAAAGGTCAGCTGATCCATTATCACCTTCAGGAGTTCCTACTGTGATGAAAATAACGTCAGCTTTTTGTATAGATTTATTGACTTCTGAAGAAAATAATAATCGACTGGATTGTACATTTCTATGGACTAATTCCTTTAGCCCGGGTTCGTAAATAGGAATTTCACCATCTTGCAGTCGTTTTATTTTAATTTTATCAATATCGGTACATACAACTTTATGACCATAATCCGAAAATCCAGCTCCGCTGACAAGACCGACATATCCTGTTCCAATTACTGCTATTTTTTTCATATATATACTTTTATTGCTATAAAACTACGTATTTATCGACGAAAACAAAATAATAAATATCAGCTTAAACCTATAAGTCTCCTTATATACCATTCGATTGATATAAGTAAAATTAATAACGCTAGACAAAAAATGTTTTCATTTAACCTCGCATTTTTAACAATTATTTCTTTTTTAAGTTCCGGTTTAATATTACCAATTAATTCTGCCCGGGACTCCCAAGGCACATATTTGCCGTTTGTAAGAGATGAAATAATCTGTAAAATTTCATTATTCACGGAAACTTGATTTAATTCAATCTGACTTTCATCAATAAAAAGAGATCCATGCTGAGTATAAATATCATTTTCATTTTCTAGGGTAATTTCAAATGAATACGATCCAGGTTTTCCAGCAAGAAATCTGGTTTCCCATTGCTCATTGACTGGATTATAATTTAATTCATACGTTATAGGAGTATTTTCATCACTAGATAAAGTTATATATCCGGTCAAAGATGATATATCTTTTGAATCATTATCAAAATGCGATCCTACTACATGTACTTCTTCGCCCTGTTGATACAAATTCTTATTCACTCTAAAGTAAAGTTCATTTTCTCCACTCGTATGCATTAACCATGAAAATAGATTATTTAATAATGAACCGCTGATATCTTGATGTTCTGATTCTGTCATTTTATAATAAAGTGTTGAAAAGTCTGAAGATGTCCAAATTCCTGACCTTAACCCTTCCACTTCTCCAGAAACTAACAATGGTATAGATGAATTAACATAATATGCCAGGCTAGAAATATTATCCCCTGTCTCTATAAATATTTTAGGGTGCAGAGGGGGAAATAAATTCTCATTGTTATTTGGATCAAATAAATCGTTATCTAGGTATTTTAAAATTAAATCATTTTCAGACCAATACCACTGTCTGCTTTTATTGTCCTCAATAATATTCTTCGAATGTTGTACATGAAAAAAAGGGTAAATGGACTCTGCGGATTTATTGTCTGTATTTGGACCAGCGACCAGAAACAATGATGATTTCTGAGATACTAATTTTTTTGCCAGAATCTGCTGCCATCTATTTGAAATAGGTGCCAATGGAAAATTGTCAAAAACAATTAACTCATAGGATGTGGACCAGAATTTATTAATTGAAGAAATGAATTTTTCACCCTGCTGTATGTAATGATCTAATTCTACTCTGGGAATATTTTTAATTATTTTCTTTAAAGGCCCGGTATTAAAATTTGGAGAACCTGTTATTAATGCAACTTTATATCTATCTTTAAGGACAGTCACTTGGAAGAATTGGTTGTTATTTTTGATATTAATTTCATCCGCTAAAACAGATGTTTTGACGATATAGTTATTTTCTCCAAGAGTCTGTGGTGCTATTCTAAATTTTGCATTAGATAGAGAACCATCACCTTGCAATTGTATAAATTTTGAACCTAAAAGCTTTTTTCCTTTATATAGCAATACATTTACACGATCATGTACTCTTCCGTGCGAAGATATGGTCACATTGATTTCCATTTCCTCACCTTTAATAACAACCGTTGGAGCTTCAAGTGCTTGTATTGCTACATCCACTAACGGAATGGTATCGCCAACACCGATAGTATAAATTGGGATAGGCAAGTCTTTTAACTGACTCTGTTTTTGCTCCCCTTTTGTGACTTGACCATCAGAAATGATAATCGCGCCAACAAGTTCTGACTCTACTTCCTCAATATGAACAATGACCTTGCCTAAATCGGTCGCTTCACCATCAAGCACAAAGGACTTTTCATTTGCATTATAAACTTTATAATCAAAATAATAATTCTGTGTTTCTTTGTCGTTTTTTACAGCTGAAGCAAAATATGAATTCACATTATCAATATATGAATTTGGAGAAAGTGTTTGGTGATAACCCATGCTCACTGATCGGTCAGCATATATATTCCATCTCAAGGGGAATTGATAATGATCCTTCCAGGATAATTTCGGTTGTAACATCATGATTAGAAGCACAATAAATACACAAATTCTAATTGCAATTAAGCCCATGAGTTTGTGTTCATTCCTGATAGCAGTTATGATCCAGAACAGGGTCAAAACTACAGCAAATAAAAATGACCAAAACCAGCCATCAGCTTGCTGTAAAAACTGTATTGACACCTATTATGCCAGTTTCAAATTGGGATCAATGTCAAAATCCATGGCAGAAGAAACGCCTTTGCGTAAATAAAGTTCACCTAGATATGCCACCATGGCCGCATTATCTGTACATAAAGATAAGTCAGGATATAAAACTATTATCGAGGCTAATCTGCTTTCAACAGCTTTGCGTAATGTTTTATTGGCTGCCACACCCCCGGCGATGACACATGTTTTGACATTTGCTTTTTTAACTGCTTGATCAAGCTTTCTAACTAAAACATCAATTATCGCCTGCTGATAGCTGGCTGCAATATTTTCTAGTGAAATATTATTATCTTTTTTCGAATCCATGAAATATAGCAATGCTGTTTTCAACCCACTGAAACTAAATTCCAGTTTATCATCTTTTAGAAATGCTCTGGGAAAATCAACAGCTTTAGGATTTGCATTTTCTCCCAGTTTCTCAATTTCTGGTCCACCCGGATAACCTAATCCTAAAATTCGCGCTCCCTTATCAAATGCTTCACCGGCGGCATCATCCCTGCTGGTACCCATCAACGTATAATTTCCCATGTCTTTCACTAGCCAAAGTTGGGTATGCCCACCGGATACGAGTAAACATACAAAAGGGAATTTTAGTTCAGGATTTGCAAGAAAATTAGCGAAAATATGTGCTTCCAAATGATTGATGCCGATAATAGGTTTCTCTAATCCTTGAGCTAAACCTTTTGCAAAACAAACGCCGGCTAATAATGTGCCTGCTAGACCAGGCCCTTTTGTAACAGCAATACCATCTAGATCCTGTTTTTGAATAGATGCCTCCGTGAGCGCTTGATTCACGATTGTATTTAAAAGGAGTTCATGTTCTCGGGATGCTAACTCAGGGACAACGCCACCAAAATTGGAGTGAATTATTTGTGAACTGACAATCGTAGAAAGAATTTTATTGTCTGAACAGATGGCTGCTGCTGTTTCGTCGCATGACGACTCAACACCCAGAACAATCAATTTATATCCTTTGTTACAACCAGTTCAAGATTCCGAGGTGAAAGGTCTTGCCATTCAAGAATATCTACTGGAACACTTACTGTTGGCTCATAATAGTTTTTACCAGAAATCCATTGTTTTGCAAAATCAATGGTTACAAGAATATCTTTAGGATTTACAGCTGCTATGCGATCGACACCACCAATCACTGTCAAAGCTACAGTAGTCGGATTTACAAATAAACGTAAATTAGGTAATACATTAATAACTTTTACAGGAATCTCACTGATGATGCGTTCACTTACAGACTGAATATCTTGATGTATAGAAATTGTTGTTTGAGAATATTCTACCAGAGATCTAGTTTGATTGTCAACTTTTAAATTAACATCTATATCAAAATCCTGTAATAAAAATGTATCTTTTATCGTTGAAACATATTTCATTTCCTGGATGACTTCTCGTGGTCCGGCAACTTCAATGGAAGCTGGGTATATATTTATGTTTCCAACCAATGTATATCCGGGGGCAGGATTTATTTTTAAAGGAGCTTTTACTGTTAACTTTTTTACCATGTATTCATCCAGACTGATATGGATAGAGTCCGGGTAAACGACTTCTATGTATTCAAGTTCGTAAGAAGGAGGAATAACAACTTTTTGAGGATAGTGCTCGTAATATTCATTTAGGTAAAAATCATACTCTTCTGATATTCGATCAAGATCAATGACCAGTTTAAAATTGGAAATGAAGTTTTTAAGCAACAGTGTTTTAAAAAGAGCACGCCCGGGACCTTTCAAACGGACCTGGGCGTATTCTGGAACTTCTTTTTTATGGGCTTTTTGGGCACTCAAATTGCGTGCTTCTATAGGCATATCTATGACCATGGAATATTCATTCTCACTGACCACAAATACCCATAAAAGGAGTGCCAATCCAACTGCGCCTAACCTCATACCCAACGATTGCCAATTGAGATATTTTTGCAGTTGGTTCTTGCTCATTATATCATCGCAGTCTTAGGGATATATCCTTATTCTTCTAAATCAGACGATTCTTCAACAATTTCTTTCTGAAGTTCATCAGACATTTCTATTTTTTCTGAAGCGGGTGCATCCTGTTTATCAAGAAAATCTTTTACAGAATCCTTAGTTGCTTTTTCACCGTCTTCAGAATACACTTCTGAAAAGAGTATGATTTTTTTATCATCAGGATTGACGTCCATAACATTGCCTGAAGCAGTATCACCAGGATTGAGTTTTGAAGCAACCTCTTTGCGTTGTTTCTTTTGTTTTTTTCCGAAAGGAATAATGCCTTCAACATCCATATCCAGTTGCAGGATGATGCCTTTATCTAACACGCGGATAATCGTTCCACTGACTTCTTTACCTGTTTTATAATGTTTAATAATCTCCGGCCATGGATCATCGGTCACCTGTTTTAAGCCCAGTGAAATACGACGGTTATCCCGGGACATTTCCAGCACTTTAATTTTTACTTCCTGATCTTTTTCCAAAATTTCTTTTGGATGCCTGATGATTTTTGTCCATGAAATATCAGAAACATGGATAAGTCCATCTATACCAGTTTCCAATTCAACAAAGGCCCCGAACTGGGTCAAGTTATTAATAACACCTTTATGGGTTGAGCCGATCACATATTTATCTTCTATTTCATCCCATGGATCCGGTTGGAGTTGTTTAACACCCAAGCTGATTTTACGATCATCCGAATCAATCGAAAGAACCATCGTTTCCACTTCATCGCCCAGCTTATACAACTCGTTGGGATTACGGACATGGCGTGTCCAAGACATTTCTGATACATGTATCAAACCTTCCACACCAGGTTCCAATTCAACAAAGGCTCCATAATTGGTCATACTGACTATTTTACCTTTAACAGTGGAATGGACCGGATAATTGACTGCTACATCTTCCCATGGATGGGGTGTCAATTGTTTTAATCCAAGAGAAACGCGCTGTTTTTCTTGGTCAAAATCGATGATTTTAACAGTGAGAGCATCATCAATATCAACCACTTCAGAGGGGTGGTTTACACGTCCCCAGGATAGGTCTGTAATATGCAAAAGCCCATCTACCCCGCCAAGATCTATGAAAACACCAAAGTCGGTGATATTCTTTACACGGCCTTCCAACACAGTGCCAATTTCCATTTCACTCAATAATACATCGCGCTGTTCTTTCAGGCTTTCCTCGAGAATAACCTTATGTGACACAACAATATTTTTACGTGCTTCGTTCAGTTTTACAACACGGACTTCGATATTGGTATCCAGCAATGTGTCAAAGTCCTTAATGGGCCGCACATCAATCTGAGAACCGGGTAAGAATCCAAGAATCCCTTCCAAGTCCACAACCATGCCGCCTTTAATTCGCCTGCTGATCTTGCAGGTAAAAGTGGTTTGATTATCAAAAAGTTCTTTCAGTTCTTGCCAGCGGCGCATAAAATCAGCCTTTTCCTTGGAAAGAACCATATTGCCGCGGCGGTCTTCAAGCCGTTCCAGATATATATCAATCTGATCACCGATCTTGGGTAGTGTTTCATCATTGAATTCTTCCCTGTCAATCATGCCTTCAGATTTAAAACCGATATCAATGAGTATTACATAGTCATTCATACCAATCACCCGGCCTTTGATGACCTGGTTTTCAGAGACATCAGCTAATGAATTTTCATATTTATTCTTTAATTCATCTGCGACATCCTCATTTATTTCAGCTTCTTCAATTTCCTGTCTGCTTATGGTGCGAATATCACTGAATAATTGGGGGTCTAAATAATTTATACTTTTGTCTGTTGTACCGTTTGTTGTTGTTTCGACCTCTGGTGTTTCTTCCACCACTGTCTCTTCTACAGCGATATCAACACTGGCGTCTTCCACTAGAGTTTCAGACGTCTGTTCTGAAGTCATTTCTTCGTTTGTCATATGGTTATTGTTTCCTATTAGTTACTATAGTTTTTTGTTTGTTAACGATTTCAATTATCTTCGATACCTGCCCATCGATGGTTAAATCAGTTGTATCGATTTCTATGGCATCCTCTGCTTTTCTCAAGGGTGATAGTTCCCGTGATGAATCATACGCGTCACGGCGTTGGATATCTTCCACTAATTCATGGATTGGCTTTTTTTCACCTAAGGCCAGCAAGTCTCTCTGTCTCCGTTTCGCTCGAACTTCAGCATCTGCAAACAAATAGAACTTGAATTTCGCATCCGGGAATACAACAGTACCAATATCTCTGCCTTCCATCACACAATTTGTTTTGAAAGCAAACTTGCGCTGTATTTTCACCATTGCTGCACGAACGTTTTTTAATGCACTAATTATACTAACATTGTCCGTTACGTCGACAGATCGAATATCATCAGAAACATCAACACCATTCATCATGATCTGCAAATTTCCTTCATAATCCACCAAATCAATGTTAAGATCATTCAACAGATTATTTATCTGATTCGTATCTGAAATGTTAATTCCAGCATTGATCACTGCAAGAGTAACACATCTGTACATTGCTCCCGTATCAAGATAAGTAAAACCCAATTTTTCAGCAACAATCTTTGCAGTTGTACTCTTGCCAGTAGCGGCAGGTCCATCGATGGCAATTATTATCAATTTACCTTCTCAAAAAGCCAACAAATTTACTATTTCTGTAAATATAAAACCTATAATTATAGTCATTCCAAATATTATGTAATTTATTACAGTTTGCGGAGAGTATTCACTTCAGTTTTTGTTAATTTGCGCCATTTTCCTACGGGAACACCTTTTAGGTCGATAGGGCCATAACTTTTTCTGTGTAATAAAAATATTTTCCTCTTCAAAACGGCCATAATCCGTCTAATCTCTCGGTTTTTGCCATGACATAATTCCAATCTGACTAAAACTCTTTTTTTAATAACTTTTTGCTGCAGAACTTTGGCTTGACCTTTTTGTCTAAAACCAATGAAAATTCCTCGACGCATTTTCATGATTTCTGATTTATCTAGCATGCGATCAATTTCTAATTCATAGATACGGGGAATTTTATTCTTCGGCAGCATTAATTCTTGGGCTAATAAACCATCATTCGTTAATAACAAAACACCAGTAGAATTGCGATCGAGCCTGCCTATGGTGAATAACCTTGGTTTCCTTGGTACTAACTCCATGATAGTTTTGCGTCCTTGCGGATCATGCGCAGTGGTGATGTAGCCCTTTGGTTTATTGAGAATAATCACCCTTACATCACTTTGAATTTTGATCCGTCTGCCGTCAAAAATAACCTCATCTTCTTCAGCAACATCAAAAGCCGGATCCATCTGCAAAACACCATTTACTGTGGTCGTAGCAGCAAAAATGAGCCTGTCTGCTTCACGGCGGGAAGCCACTCCCCCCATGGCAAGGTATTTATTTAAACGCATTAAATATAAAAAATAATGTCGATCAGAAACTGATCAATGTTATGCTGAAGGGCTTTCAGCAGGCTGGTCTATTTCAGGGGATGGTTGTGCTGGTTCTGGAATAAAAGCTTCTAATTGCTCTTCACTATCATCTTTAGTCAATTCAATAATCTCTTTCAATTTAGGCATATCGGAAATTCGATTTAGTCCAAAATACTCAAGAAATGTATCTGTTGTTGCATAGAGTAAAGGTCGTCCAGGACCTTCATCACGACCTTTAATTTTGATCAAATTTCTATCTAGGACTGTTTTCAATACACCACTGCAATCGACACCGCGAACTGCTTCAATTTCGAAGCGATTGACCGGCTGCTTGTAAGCAATTATTGCCAATGTTTCCAATGCAGCTTGTGAGAGAGTTAATTTTTTATGTGCCCTATAGATAATAGGACTTATATATTTTCAATGTAAAATTATTTATTTAATAAAATTTGATTGTTTTTATTGAATAATCACCAAATTTTAACTTTTTCAACTTGCTTATTTTCAGTAAATTGTAAACGCAAAGTTTCCTTAACCCCTAAATATAGTTGTTATGAAATTTATTCAAAAATTATTGGATCAGCTAAGTTACGGTTTATTACTTGTGACTTGCGTTTTGTTTTCTTTTCATCTTAACGCCCAGAATAATGACGAAATTGTTTCTTACATAGAATATAAAGG
>CATMBH010000015.1:0-13642 GCA_950063985.1 uncultured Fidelibacterota bacterium | reverse complement strand
ATTAACTCCTACATTCATTGACTGGGATTCATTCCGCGATGTGCCGCCGGCCATAGTGCCGCTGAAGCGGTCGTGGTAAAGTGTATTTTCTGATGTATCCAAAATTGTTTCGAAATAGCCCAAGTCGGAACCAAATACAGGCTGAGAGAAATCAGGTTTGAATGAATAGCCAATTGAAGGTGATACTACATGGCGAATAGCAATCAATTTGCCAATGTTGAACGGAAAAAGTCCGTAAACCTGTGTATTGATTGAAGCACCAAAACTTCCTGTGGTCCGTGTGGCAAATCCTAGTGATTCAACTGATTGTATTGTATTGGTAGTGCTGTCTAAACTAGCAACAGAATATGTTTTATTCACCCAATCAGATTTCATATTGATACTGGGGTTAAATGTTATATAACGAAATATTTTTGTGGGTGAGCTGATGGATAATGAATGCCGCATAACATTATCCCTGAAATTCTGTTTTTCAGCATTCCACATATAATAACTGGTGGTATCATCGATTATGGCCTCATCAGATTCATAATAAAAGCGTTCTTTGTTCACGAGTGATGTATTATAGCGCCAGGTTATATTGTTTAACCAGCGTTGCTCGCCGCCTTTATTGGGGAAAAAGTTACGCTGGCCTAGATTAAAACTCATGGAAGGTAGCGTTGCAGTAGTGATATTAGTTTGTAATCCGGCTTTTGATGGTGCTGTATAAAAAACGGATGATGAATCGATCCTGTCATCGGCCATCAGGTTTGTCGTTGAGGAAATATTCATGTTCATGGATGCCTGGATGGATGGCCAACGCTTGGAATAGGTGGCATTGGAGATTGTTTGCTGCTGGCTCATACGTGCTTGCGGATCTGATGTATATTTCCGGCTGAATTCACCGCTACTTGAATAATTGGCGCTCACATTCAGGTTCTGGTTGTGACGCAATTTTTGGGTGTGCTGCCAACGTACTCGGTAACTTGAATTGCGTTCTGTACCAATCTCCGTGATATTATCCGTTGCAGATAATAACTGTCTGCTCTGCAGATTAAGTGAACCATTAAATTTATATCGTACTGCATAACGATTGTCCAAATTGAAAACAAAGCCCTGACGATCTCCAAAGCTCATGGTGAACTTTGTCCCCCAAAAATCACTGGGTGCCCAGAAATATCCAAAATTGTTAATATATTGACCTCTGAGACTATTTTCGCCGTAACCAGGCATGATCCAGCCGGAGTGTCGTCCCCCGCTCTTGTGAGGAAAGATGCCAAAGGGTAATCCAAAAATAGGAATTCTGCTGATATAGAGTACAATGGGCCGGGCGATTACCTTGTCCTGGTTAATAATCTTCATGTTGGTGCTTTCAAAATGAAAATGGGGTGTTTCCAGATCACAGGTGGTATAGGAACTATTTTCGATATAATATACTTTTTGATCATTATTACGGATTTCATTGCCTGCATAATAACCATCATCTGCTTTGGAACGCCCCTGTTTAACACGCCCTTTGCGAGATTTAAGGTTGTAAATCAGCGTATCCCCTACCATAGGGTCCCGCCCCCTTTCAATGATTTTGGGTTTTTGAAACTTTGAAGTTGTATCTGACGGATTGGTTGGAAAAGCCCTGAGCAAATTGTTGTTCCAATCTACGTTGATGAATCCTGAAGTCAGGTCCACATCGGTGTATTTGATATTGGCTTCACCGGTGAGGTCCGTTTTTTTCGTTTGCAAATCATAAATAATTTCATCGGATGTATAGGTTATGGGCGCGTCCACATCTTTGTTAGACGTATCCGGAGTAAATACACCTCGGGATCCTCCAGAAATATAAATGTTCTTTAACTGAACTTCAGTGCTATCGGTACCTCGGAATGACATGACAATTGTATCACCGGATGCTAGATTATTACCTTGATACACAGAATCTTCAAATATATGGTAAAGCGTTGTTGCCATGCCTTCCAAGCGCAGAGAATCCAAACTACCGTTCACGAAATATCCCTTTAAAGTGGAACCGGTCATATCATCAATAAATGAAGCAGATGTTCGTTTTACAATGGTCGAATCGAGCTCTTTTAATTCTGTTTCTCGAAAACCGGACGCTGTATTGATCGCATGTGCTTTGGAGGGGATAAATACATAATCAAGAGCATCATTTTCATAGTACATCTGGATTTCACTGCCTTCCAGAATGCGTCCTACTTCTTCGAGTTTGGGTTTAATACGGAGCCAGGTTCTATCATTGCGTACATCGTAAATGGCTAATCCGCAGGTGGCAACACGTCCATTTTCTACAATTTTCACATCTTGTTCAGCTGTATAGGAAACGGCATCTTCTCCTTCTTGCTTGGCATAACGCAAATGGTGGGCGGTAATGGTTTGATTTTCCTGGATCATTTTAGAGTTACCGCTGGCACTTCCGCTGTCCAGTTCAGAATAATAGATTACCGTGTCCGCACTTAAATCATAGTCTTTATCCCAGATGTGGACTGAATTGTAACAGGTGAATTTGTCATTGGGTGAATCAAAGTGGACTGAATCAGCAGTGAGGTTCTGGCCTTCTTTATCCATTATCACATTTCTGGTTAATAAACCCTGGCTGGTCTTTTCGTGGTATTGAGCACGATCACAGCGGATGGTCATTTTGCCTTTCGTGAACACAACATTACCTGTTAAAAATTGTGTGGATTTACCGTTTATATTTTTGTTTTCGAGAAGATCGGCTTGTTTCAAGCGCAAGCGTTTATCTTGAGAAAAAAGTAAAAGGGGGAGAATAAGAACTAATCTTTGTAGCGGTCTGGCCAGCATTGTTTCAAACGTTTTGCGATAAATTCTTCATAGCCTAAATGAGTCGGTGCATAGAAAGTTTCCTTAACACCTTCCGGGAAATAATTTTCATCTATAAAATGTTCCGGGGCATTGTGGGGATAGTTGTAATCTTTGCCATAATCCAAGTCTTTCATGAGTCCTGTGGGTGCATTTCGTAAATGCAAAGGTACGCCTGGAGTTCCATCCGTTCGCACTTTGCCCATGGCTTTATTTACCGCCAAGTAAGAAGCGTTGGATTTGGGCGCGCTGGCCAGATAAGTGGTTACTTGCGCAAGAATGATGGCTGCTTCCGGCATGCCGATCATATGGACGGCCTGGAAACCGGTTGTAGCAATGGTCAAACCTTGTGGATCGGCATTACCGATATCTTCAGAGGCCAAGATCACGAGACGCCGGGCAACAAATTCGGGTTTTTCTCCGCCTTCCAGCATGACAGCCAGCCAGTAAACTGCCGCATCTGGGTCACTCCCACGGACAGACTTGATGAATGCACTGATAGTGTCGTAATGGTAATCACCTGTTTTGTCGTAGAGCTGTGTTTTGCTCTGCAGAGCCTCCTGCAGAATCGCATCAGTGATGATGCCTTTTTCATTTATAAGGTTTAGAGCTACTTCCAGTGTATTAAGCATTTTGCGGGCATCACCACCAGCAGAATGAATAAGTTTTTCCCGGATTTTATTATCAATTGTAACACCACTTTTGGATAAAATGATGTCCAATTCTAACGCCCGATCCATAATACGCTTTAAATGGTTTGCTGACAATGGTTTGAGTGTTAATGTTCTGCAGCGGGAAAGGAGAGGGCTGATCACTTCAAATGAAGGATTTTCTGTTGTGGCACCAATAAGAGTTAAAACACCTTTTTCTACAGCGTGGAGCAGGGCATCCTGCTGGGATTTGCTGAAGCGGTGGATCTCATCAATGAAGAGGATAGTTGAGCGACCAGCATCCTGGTTGCTTTTGCTTGTGGCAATGATATTGCGCAGATCCTTCACACCGCTGGAGACGGCAGACAGTTCATGAAAATCTGTTTCTACTGATTTAGCAATGATGCGCGCTAAGGTTGTTTTACCCGAACCAGGAGGCCCCCAGAAAATCATGGAAAAGGGTTTTTTTTGCTGTAATGTTTTAGAGATAATGCGGTCATCATCTACCAAATGATTTTGGCCGATGAATTCATCTAATGAAGCAGGACGGATACGATCAGCTAGTGGTGGTAAGTGTAATGAAGAAAACAAGGTTGCAGTTTTTGTCATGGTACGCTGTAAACTCCTGCGGAAATTACGCTGAAAATATGCTTATATCGACACAACGACTTTTAATACTTTTAGTTCTTTGCCTAATGATTATAACTGGCTGCCAAAACGAAAGGATAATCATGGATAATGGATTAATCATGGAAACGCTAAAAGAAGGCGCTGGTACTGTTGCAGAACAATACAGCATTGTTACTGTGCATTATACGGGCACTCTGGAAAATGGTACTGTATTTGATTCTTCACTTAAACCGGGAAAAGATCCTTATCGTTTTACTTTAGGTGTAAAACAAGTGATCGAAGGTTGGGATCAAGGATTGATTGGTATGAAAGTAGGTGAAAAGCGCAAGCTGATTATCGCACCGGAAATGGGGTATGGGAATCAGGGTATGGGAGTGATTCCACCAAATTCTACGCTCATTTTTGAAGTAGAATTATTAGAAGTAGAATAGAGCCACCGAGAGGACTTGAACCCCCGACCCGCTCATTACGAATGAGCTGCTCTACCAACTGAGCTACGGTGGCGATAATTAAGCGGGAAAAAATACACTTTTAATTCTACGTCTATCAACTATTGGGGTTGGTAATATTTCGCTGATCTATAGGCACCGTAAATTTCTCCAGTATAAAAAATAACCGCCATTGAATAAGCAAAACTTTCCCCAAAATAATTATCTCGTTTAGAAGCGTCTATTGCAGAAGACGCTGTGAAATATACCATGACAAAACCCATAAATCCGTCAAACCACCTGCCGGCATATACGCGCCCGGCCCCGGGAACAATCGCAGAAAGAATTCCCGCTACAATAGGAGATTTCTTTTTGGAAGCTATTAAATGAGAAGTTGGATGATCGATCAGTCGTCCGTCAGCATCATGGAATCCACCACGCATGTGTAAATGGTTGAAAAATGCAGATGGATTGCAGCGGACGATACGGTCGGCGGTCATGGGAATACCTTTTAAAATACCATTTTCTTTGATGGCGATGGCACCATACTGACTGCAGCTGGGGTAAAACTGGCAATCCAGTAAACGTGTATTATGGGATAATCGTTGCCAGCCGGCAATGGGTAAAACGGCTGCTTTTTCTATAATAGTTGCATTAGGTGAAGTGAGAATTGAATCAGCAGGATACTTTGATTGAGCCAAAATGATAGATGTAATTAGAAGTAAAATTCTCATGGTTTTTGAAAATGACCGCGTATGCTACGAGCCAAGAGGGCGATGAGTAGCAATGCTGTTAAACCTAAAATTACTGTTTCTTTTGCTGGAAAAAAAACTTGTACCGTGGATTGCAAAAAGCCAATTGTTCCCTCACCGCCTAAGACCGCAGCTGAAATCACAATGGCAGTTAACACTTGCTCCGGGCCATTTTTGGATGCTCTCAAAGCAATGAAACCACCAATGGCAATGAGGATCGCTAAGTTGAACCCTAAAAATAAACCGATCCCCAATGGCATTAGATGAATGGAAAAAAATTTGCCTCGGGATCGAAATGCCTCAATGATTATAGCCAAAATCAATCCGCTCATAAAAACTCGCGGATGGGGTAGGCCTTGCAAATTCGCTGCGACAATTTGCGCCTGTGGTGCGGGAAATTCATGTGTGAATAATTTTTCAGCAATAACAGGGCTCTGAATTACACTAAACAGTGCCGGTATCATAAGTGCTACCGCAACTGCGGCTATGATATCGACAATGACTATTTGTTTATGATCCGTACCGACGATTTGAGCTGATTTATAATCATGACCAATATCACCGGCAATCGCTGTGGCGGTGGCGATGAAAAACGTGATGATATAGCGGTGTTCCAAGGAAATTTCAAGATTAGCCAAGCCAAAGAAAAATGTAATCAATAACGTGGATAATAATCCAAATTGTTCGAGGGGATCAATATTGGTCAAGCCTGTCATGCGGCTGGCAAGGTTTACCGTAATAAATGTCAGTATTAAACATAGTGCCACTGCGAAAAGAGGAATACCTATAAAAAACAGCAATAGACCGCTGATTAACGTTATACCCCACACCCACGGCTGTTGTTTTAAAATGATGGATTTTGTCGGCAGGGGTGAACCGGCATGCATGAGGATATATCCAATCCCTGAACCGATGACTAATCCCATTCCAAAATTCTGAATTTTTAGCGTTACATCCGTTCCATCGAGCATAGTTATTAAAACCACAGCAGCAATAACAGATAGAATTCCTCCAGCTCCCCAGGAAAAGCTGTTAGCAGAACCAAGAATAATTCCTGTAGCAATGACCATGGGCATGATCAGGATCAAGATGGACTGCGATCCAACAGCGCCAAGGTTGATATAATTCCAACTTAAGGCATCTCTGCCTAAGGTAAAAATAGCAGCAAGGAGTCCAAAGATAATCATAAGGTCAAAACGATGACTCTGATTGAATCCAGTTTTGATCACTTCGCCGCCCGCCCGCCCAGCCGGATAAGGTAAATTACGTTTTATGACGTATTCTTTCCGTAATGGAATTGATAAGCCAATTCCAAGAATCGCACCACAGAGACAAATCATCGCCAGCCAGCCATGCGGAAAAAAGGTTGGATTTTCCAGAATGAGTCCAGGTAATGTAAACACTACAGCCGCTGCCATAAGCCCACCAATTGATCCACCGGCTTGGGCAATATTGACCTTGTTTGGAGACAAGTCATTAACAAGTCTTAAGAGCCCTGCTGATACAATGATAGAAAAAATAATTGGCCAGGGCAAAGCACCCATTTTTAGTGCGATATAAGCACTGGTGAAGAACAGAAAAACGGCAATGATGACAGCTGTAATAGCTGATTTCAGCATGATTGAGTTTAGGAAAAATTCTCTTGAATCCTTCATGCTTTTACGGCAATTTGAGCTAATGTCATGAGGAGAATTTTTATATCCCTGCCCCTGATTATCTCCTGTATAATAGCAGAAGACAATACTCTTTATTTACTTCATACCAACAATACCAACGGCGCTCTGGAAAATTGTTATTGTCCAGACCATCCTTTTGGGGCCGTCGAAAAACGGTCTACATTTATTAAAAATTTCATCAGTGAGCACCCTAATACTGTTGTATTGGATGCAGGAGATTTCTTTCCGGTTACCAAACGTCCGTTTCTGGATAGCCTTATTATTGATGCTTATGCTTCATTGCCATATGATGCTGTCCTTGCCGGTGATCAGGAATTATCCAGAGAAAACTTGGGTCGTTACACAAAAAAATTGGATTATCCAACATTAGCAGCAAATCTAAATAATTTTGATAAATTAGGGTTAAGTGATCATATTATTTTTGAAAGGGGTGGATACACAGTTGGGGTCATTGGTACGATCCATCCAAGTGTTTTTCGTTTTTATCCGAAGGAAATAATAGATCGCATTGAACTTGAGAACCCTGAAGAAACGATTCGTTCATTCGTTAATGATTATTCAGATACTTTGGATATTGTTATTGCTTTGACACATCAAGGCCATGACAAAGATGCTACTCTAGCGGAATCAATTTTCGGTATAGATGTCATTGTTGGCAGCCATTCACAGACAAAGATGGATACAGGTGATGTAGTCAATGATTGCTTGATCGTCCAGGCAGGAAAAGAGGGATATTATGTTGGTATTGTAACACTTGAGTTTGATGCTGAAAAAAATATTACAACCTCAGCAGCTAGAACTGAAACCATGACCCTGGAGATGCCTGATGAACCGTATATTATGGAATTGATATCAGCACTGGAAAAAGAAACTGGTCACATAAACCGCAACAAACTCAAACACCAGAAATCTGAATAATGGAAACCATCATTCAAGCTTTTGTTGACAATCCTGTTTACCTGGCTGTGGCAGTAATATTAGCACTTGTCATTATCATTGGTTTTATAAGAAAGTTAATGAAATTGGTATTAGTAGTAGCTGCAATTTTAGTTATTTACATTGCATATATGATTTTTTGGCTTGATAAAAGTCCTTATGAAATAAAAGAAGAATTAGAAAAAATCCCTGAAAAATTAAAAGAAACAAGCAGTCAAATTTTAGACACTGGTAAAGATAAAATTGAGAAAACTTTTGAAGAAAAACTGGATGAAAAAGTAAAGGATCTCGTTGCTCCTAATTAATTGCGTCTCGCAGACGGCCGGTCAATAATTTCACAATACCTTGCATAATTTCTATATTGCTGCTCATAATCTCATAAAAATCTTCCTGAGTGATTTTTAGCAACGTAGCGTCTGTTTCCATTGTTGCATCGGCAGATCTGGGTTCTTGATCTAACAAGGCCATTTCTCCCAAACAGGCACCTTTCCCCAGTGATGCAATGTGTCGATCACCTTTGTGAATCTTTACATCCCCATCCAGAATGATATAAAGTGAATCGCCATAATCTCCTTCCACAAACAAAGGAACATTGGCATTGAACTGTTCCTCATCAGTGATCTGTGCCACTTTAGAAAGCTCTTCCGTGGGTATTGTTTGAAACAGGTTTACAGTTTTTAACAGGATTGTTTTTTCCAATGTGGAATACATGGTTAACTCCTCTTTGTTCAGTTTGAATTTTTGTAATTGTTCATCCAGCCCATCAACAGCATCATTATTGGTGATGATTTCTTTCAAAGCTAATGATCCAGTAATATTCTCCCAGTCAATGTTTTTCAGCACAGAAATGAGTTGATGTTTTAAAGTAAAATCTGTTGCCACGGCTGCAGCCCATTCATTATCACCAGAAATCATTATAACCAAGTGTTTTTCCAAGCCGATAGGTATTTCATCAAAATGTTTTTTACCAATATTAGTCAGCTCATTTGTAGTAAGTCCTTCTATTAATGGTGTGATCAATTCTTTTTCTTCCTGTTCAAAAATATTATCCAATACTTCCAAAACGAAAGGCATCTGCCGCCGGTCTTGTTTTTTAATGGTCTGTAAATAGGATTCTACTGGTGTGGTTGGTATATCAATAATACCAAGTTTTAATAAGAACGGTACTTGTTTTGATAATTCATGTTTGATCACTTCATTGAGCACATGTTCATTATCGACACTTTCTACACTGTGTAAAAAATCGATCAATCGATAAGCATGATTTGAAATTCTATTAACCTCATTCTTTAATTTAGCGCTTTGGTCTTTAGATAATGGTTCTTGCCGGGCCATGTTTAACAAAGTATTTATTATTTCACCGAATACACGTTTTTCTTTTCTTTCGATCAGACCAATAAGAGCATCAACGGTTTCATTAGTTCTAAAAGCCCGCAACGTAACAACAATACCTCTTAACAGGTTTTGACCAATTTCTTTATTTTCGAGTGCTATTAAAAACTCCTCTATTACTGCATCTTCAGAGAACTGCTGTAATGTATATCGTGCAGTAGGCAATGTTTTAGGATAGGCCAAGTTGGTAATGATTGCGGGAATCAATTCAGAATTTTTTCGTTTAACAGCCACATCCAAGCAAGCATTACTTGTTATCTCCGAAGAATCTTCAAGGAAGTTTATTAGTAAACTATTTGTAAGGATTTCTTTCTGGTTTGTCAGATGCCGTATAGCCATGGCTTGGATCTTCGGATCGTCACTGCTCATTTTATCCTTTATCAAAAGCCGAGCAGCTTCTGTTTTATCCGATTCCATGAGCTGCAGTGCTGCGGCTGCGGTAATTTGGAGTTCAGAATCTGGATTCGTTAAATATGATTCCACTATAGGTAAAGCATCTTTCAGTTTGCGTATCCCAGCTACATTTATGGCAATATCTGCCAGGTCACTATTTTTTAGCAAAGACAATAATTCATTATCAGATATAACATTAGAATTTTCAGCTGATATTTTCAAAACGGTTCTACTGACTTCAATATTATCACCGTGAAATAAATCATTTAATGTTTTGGCCCATGGTGTTAGTGGAATATTTTCGATCAATTCCAACGCGAAGAGCTGTTTGATCTCATCTTCATCCCGAAGCGTTTTTTCAATTGTCGCCACCATGGCGCTATCAGCTACATCTACTTCAAGATCTTCAAAATTTAATTGCCGTTTTTCGATCGCTTTTTGAAGAGCTTTTACATAACCTGTCTTTGTTTTAAATGTGTAGAAGACCCATAGCCCAGCAACCAGTAGGACAGCAATGCTTAAATATTGAAGTGGTAGCCACTTTGCAGCTAGAAAAATGGATATACCAGCGAACCCCTCCATAAAGGCTTTTATTGTTCCATCAATAACTGGCTTTTTCTCACTTCTTGCTTTTGGGGGAACAGGTAGCCATAATAACTGGACAGTAGCATTATTGATGGTGAATTTGAAAACTTGGTCAGCAAACTTAGGAATGAAGATCGTAGCTAAAAGAGGTACCATAATGAAACCTATTGATCCAGCAAAAAGACCTATTGGTAGGATGATAAGACCAACCAACACACCAAACCGAGCAAGGATCCGCCCAGTTAAGAAGAATTGAACTATAAACCCAGCTGCACCTGTTATTGCATAAAATAATCCAAAAAAGTTGACCAACTCATCTTGGGTCGGATAGGCAATAGATGCCATGATCTTAAATTGATAATCCACAAATTTTGACACAAAAGCCATGGAACAGATCACAATTGTTATTGCAATCAAATAGCTATCGAATTTGCTTTCCCCTTTTTTTGCTGAAGCAGATTTTACTGGACCGCTTTCCAATTCCATTCGATGTGGTCTAATAAATAATGATGTTAATACAGTAATTCCGAGGAAAAAGACAGTAGCAAAAAGCAGTTTATCTGATCCAAAAGTTTGTACAAATGGACGAATACTAAATCCTACGACCATACATGCGATAGCACCACTCCCGCTGATAATTCCAAAAAGTCGTTTGGCTTGCCTGGCGTCGAATACTTCACTCATGAGAATCCAGAATTGTATGATGGACAGAACGATCATTATCTCAACCCAAATATAAATTATTGGGATGACTAGCCCCTGAACCATGAAAGTAAGTGGGATCAAACTGCTGCCAAAAATAGCAGCTGAAAAAATAATAATCGTAGTTAGATCACGACCTCGAGTGAGTTTAGTATAAAGAGGTATAACACCCGCCATGACTATGGCAATGGCCACAAACATGAGAGGTAGGTATGTTTTTTCAAACTTGCTTAGAAAAAAAGCATCACGGGCTGAACCGGCAGTGATGCTCATGGCAGCAACAGAAAAATGATGAATAAATAGAATGAGAAAAGGTTTTCCTTCACCTTTTTTTATATCGAAAATTTTAGATAAGAAATTCACTATTCGTTCAACTAGTTTTGAGACTATTTGATAAATTAGATAAAAAACTCATAATAAATTACTTGCTAAATCAACTAAAGCGGAAACAGGAATAACGATATTATTATCCTGAAAATTGTACAAACACTCCGAATCGTGGAGAATTACATTTGTATCCAGGATGAACAGTTTTGTTTTAAGTTTGGCTTTAGGCACTGGTTGTTAATGGGTGTGGTTTACTCTATTTTCTAAATACATATAATGAATAAAATATAGTCAGATGACTTCCAGCAATACAAGCCTATCTATAGTGATAAAATCAGTTATAATAAGTTTATATAAAATAAATACCCAATGCAGAAATATAAATTGTAGAAAAAACATCACACCTGGTTATGTTAGAACAACCAGAATCTGTTAATGAATTAATCACTAACTTTATTCAACAATAGAGAAAAGAAATGTTTAGAGAAGATTTATTAAAAGGAAAAACCATCATTGTCACCGGCGGTGGAACTGGATTAGGAAAAGCCATGGCAACTCGATTTGGTGAACTGGGGGCCAATCTTGTTATTGCCAGCAGGAGGGAGCAGGTTATCCAAGACGCGGCTGAAGAATTACGTAAAACGGGGGCGGACGTTTTAGGCCTATCATGTGATGTTCGGGACTCTGCCAGCGTTCAGGAATTGGTTGATGCTGCTAAAAAGCAATTTGGAAAAATTGATGTTTTGCTGAATAATGCAGCAGGAAATTTTATCAGTCCTACGGAAAATTTATCCACAAATGGTTTCAAGGTAGTCGTGGACATAGTTTTAAACGGCACCTTCAATTGCACACACGCTGTAGGTAAAGAAATGATTGCTGATGGTGGCGGAACCATACTCAACATTGTTACCACGTATGCATGGACAGGATCAGGTTATGTGGTACCATCTGCAGCAGCTAAAGCGGGTGTTCTGGCAATTACCCGGTCATTGGCTGTAGAATGGGCAAAATATGGAATTCGAACAAATGCAATAGCCCCCGGACCTTTTCCCACAGAAGGAGCGTGGAGTCGATTGGCGCCTCCTGGATTAGGAATTGAAAAGAAGATGAAGAATAGAATTCCATTAAAACGGTTTGGTGAACGTATTGAATTAGCAAATCTTGCGTCTTATCTGATTAGTGATGAAGCGGGCTATATAAACGGGGAAGTGGTTACCATTGATGGCGGTGAGTGGTTGCAGGGGGCCGGGCAGTTCAATGATTTGGAAAAGGTACCAAAAATGGCTTGGAAAGCCATGGCTGCCATGCGCAAAAAATCTAAAAAGTAGATTTTAGAAGTTCAGTTAAATAAATTCCAGTAAGCCCGTAAAGAATTATTGTATAAGGAATAGCGATCACAATAAAAACAAATGGACTGGTGCGAAATTCCTCCGCATAGGGACTCGTTTGAGTTTTTTTAACAAGCTTTCTAAAGCCCTTCATGGTTAGATGGGCTAACCAGCCGCAAATTGCAAAGAAAAATAAAATAACCACAGGGTCAATCCATATTAATGAATTTAACCAATGTCCAAACTTCATTGATTATTACCCAAGAGTGCTGCCCCAAATACGCCCGCCGAATCACCAAGTTTATTTTTCAAAATAGGTGTTACAACTTGTTTGCTGAATACTTCAGCATAAACAGCATCTTTGCCTTCAGTATAAAGTATATCAACTTTTGAAAGACCGCCGCCCAGCACAATGCAATTTGGATCGATTATGTCGATTACATGACTTAAAGCACGTCCAAAGTTGAGAATAAATCTTTCTTTCCATTCAGGGTGATCTTTGTAAAACCCTTTTTCAATAATATCAGTAACCATATGTTTTTGCCCAGTCAATTCCTCCCATTCTTTTTCCAGGGCTGAGCCGCTGATGTATGCCTCTGTGCAACCTTTATTTCCACAGTAACAGTCACGACCATCGGGATACAGGACATGGTGACCCCATTCACCAGCAATATAATTTGGACCCCGATGAATTTTGCCATTGATGATAATTCCACCTCCCACACCTGTGCCCATTATGACACCGAATACCACACCATAACCTTTAGCTGCTCCCAAAATCGACTCAGCAAGGGCAAAGCAGTTTGCGTCGTTTTCCATAAAAACAGGTAGTTCAAATGCTTTTTCCAAATCTTTTTGCAGGGGTTCACCAATAAGACAAAGTGTGTTGCTGTTTTTCATAACCCCTACAGTGGGATCTAGAGCACCCGGAGTACATATACTAATTTGTTTAACACTAATAGATTTTTCTAATAATTCATGACCTAATTCGGATATTCTGTTAATAATAGCCTCATAGCCCTCTTCTCG
>CATMBH010000014.1:0-14580 GCA_950063985.1 uncultured Fidelibacterota bacterium | reverse complement strand
TTGTGGCTCGGTAGCTCAGTCGGTAGAGCAGTGGACTGAAAATCCATGTGTCGCTGGTTCGATTCCGGCCCGAGCCACTATGTTTTACTGTTACCATTCCCGTATTCTCCGTTAACTTTACTCCAGAATATCAATTTGACTATGTCTGCAAGGAATAAAGAGTTTTTACGGAGAGCCATCCAGCTTTCCGAGGAAAAGATGATGGAAAACAATGGAGGACCTTTTGGTGCTGTTATTGTCAAGAACGACAAGATCATTGCTGAAGGATTTAATAAAGTAACTTCTTTTAATGATCCTACAGCCCACGCCGAAATCGTTGCTATTCGTAATGCCTGCAAAACCCTAGGTGATTTTCACCTCCAGGGTGCTGAGATCTATTGCAACTGTGAACCCTGCCCTATGTGCCTGGCAGCAATCTATTGGGCTCGTATAGAAAAAATATACTACGCCAACACCCGCGAGGATGCCCGGAAGATTGGTTTCGATGATAAATCTTTTTATGAAGAATTGACTAAAAACGGTAATCAAAGAAAGATTCCTGCAGTTCAAATACTTGCAGAGGAAGGTAAAGCTGCCTTTAAAGCATGGGCAGCTAAAGCTGATAAAACGCTATATTAGCAACGTATGTTGATATACTTGTATCTTAGTTAAAATGCTTGTTAATACCCATTTTATACTTAACGATCATGAGGTAATTACTGACGCTCATCCGGGATTACTCGTGCTGGATTTTATTCGTCAGAAAGAGAAGCTAATGGGGACCAAGGAAGGGTGCCGGGAGGGTGACTGTGGCGCATGTGCAGTAATCATCGGTGAGCTTATAAATGAAAAGGTTTCATATAAACCTATTACATCTTGTCTTATGCCAATAGGTGAACTCCATGGTAAACACCTGGTTACAATTGAGGGTTTAAATCTTGACAAACTCTCCCCTGTTCAAGAAGCCATTGTTGAAGAAGGAGCCACCCAATGCGGTTTCTGCACTCCGGGGATTGTGGTTTCCCTGACTGCTGTTCTAATGGGGGAAGATTCTAGTATTTCACAGTATTCAGTCACGCGAGCTTTGAGCGGACATCTTTGTCGTTGTACGGGCTACCGATCCCTAAAGGCTTGCGAATCCCATCTCCAGGAATCAATCGGCAAAAAAATTGATCTCGATTCACTTATTGAAAAAGGCTGTCTTCCCAATTATTTCAAAGATATCTTTGATCGATTAAAGAAAATTCCTCCCCTTTTCTCGCCAGACGGGTTAGCGAAAGAATATTTTATAGCAGGAGGAACTGACATCTATATCCAGGAAGGTGAAAAACTACCCGAATCTTCTGTTAGCATCTTGAACCTCCATCCGGAAATGAAGGGGATTTCCAAAAATAATGGACATATTCATGTAGGCGCTTTAACAACATTCGAGGAATTTGCTTTTCATCCATATATCAAAGAAATCATACCTCAAATTGATGATTATATGTTTCTAAACGCTTCCTGGCAGATACGGAATCGGGCAACCTTGGGTGGTAATATCATTAATGCTTCTCCAATTGGAGACATGACAATTCTTCTTTTGGCAATGGATACACAATTGGTCCTTCAAAATGGATCAGGGAGCCGGAAAGTACCCCTCACTTCCTTTTATAATGGATATAAACAAATTGATAAAACGGATTCTGAAGTTCTAACAGAAATTCTGATTCCAAATTCTGCAATTGAATCAAAGATCCACTTTGAAAAGGTATCCAAACGGAAATGTCTCGACATTGCTTCTGTGAACATGGCGATAAGTGTAAAAGGACAGGACGGTTTTATTGAAGATATCAGCTTGGCTATTGGAGGTATAGCTCCTATTCCTTTATATATGAAAGAGTCATGTTCAATGTTAAAAGGACAAGCAGTATCTAAAAATTTAGTGGAAAAAGCGGCCACATTGATACAGCAAGAAATTTCACCTATTACAGACGTTCGCGGGAGCATGGAATACAAGCGCTTATTGGCCCATCAACTTGTTATTAAATCTTTCATCACTCTTTTCCCTGAAAGCCTTTCTGCAGAGGAATTTTATGAAAAACATTGATGCTGCTTTACATACACGCGGTGAGTCAGAATATGTAGATGATGTCCCACAGCCTGCTGACATGCTTTACGCAGCTATCTATGGCTCTCCTGTCGCTCATGGTAAAATCATGCAGTTTAATTTTACTGATGCCAAAAACATTCGGGGTGTTGTAGCAATACTTACAGCTCAAGATATTCCTGGAGAGAATCAGATTGGTCCCATTATCCAAGACGAACCCTTGTTGGCGGAGGAAAAAGTGCATTTTGCCGGGCAACCTTTAGCGGTTGTGATCGCCTCCAGTCCACAAGCTGCCAGAAAAGGGGTCAGATCCATTCACTCAGATATCGAAGAATTACCTGTAATCGTACATCCTAAAGTGGCCTATGAAAAAGGTGAGATTATTGGTACACCGCGTACATTGGCCATCGGTGATATAGATGCTGCCTGGGAAAAGTGCGATATAATCGTTGAAGGTACGTGCAATATTGGTGGGCAAGAACACGTCTATCTTGAGACTCAAAGAGCTCGAGCTATCCCCTTGGAAGGTGACGTTATTAGAATTCATGCTTCCACTCAAAGTCCTTATGCCAGCCAACGTGCAGCTGCCAAAATCCTAGGGGTCAATCATCATAAGATAGAAGTGGATGTCAAGCGAATAGGGGGTGGATTTGGGGGTAAAGAAGACCAAGCAACACCCATTGGATGTTTAGCCGCCTTAGGCGCATGGCATACAGGAAAACCAGTGGAACTTGTTTTAAACCGCTCAGAAGACATGAGGATGACCGGTAAACGCCATCCTTACATTTCAGATTTCAAGATTGGTGCAACGAATGATGGAAAGGTCATCGCTTATGAAGTAAACCATTATCAGAATTCAGGTGCAGCTGCTGATCTGTCTACTGCCGTTCTTGAAAGAACTCTTTACCATAGTACTAACAGTTATTTTATTCCTAACGCACGAATAACTGGTGTTTGCTGTCGAACAAACCTTCCCCCCAACACTGCTTTTAGGGGATTTGGTGGTCCTCAAGGAATGTTTGTTATTGAGTCCGCATTGGAAAAAGTAGCAGAAGCACTGCAAAAACCTAAAGAGGAGATTCAACTGCAAAACCTACTTAAAAAAGGTGATTCCTTTCCCTTTGGACAGCTGTTTCAGAATGACCATATACAACGGTCTTGGAAAGATACTTTAAGCAATTACGATCTTAATGGAATCGGCAAACGCATTGAAAAATTCAACAATAATCATTTCGATACCAAAAAAGGGTTAGCAGTCATGCCTGTATGTTTTGGCATCTCTTTTACAACAACCTTTATGAATCAAGCCAGCGCGCTAGTACATATTTACACAGACGGCAGTGTTAGTGTTACCACAGGGGGAATTGAGATGGGTCAAGGATTGAACACGAATATACTCAAAATTGCTGCAGAAACGTTGGGTATTGGGTCTGATAGAATCAAGATTGAAAGCACCAACACTACTCGTATTGCCAATATGTCACCCAGCGCTGCCAGTTCCACTACCTTACTGAACGGTAATGCAACTGTGTTGGCAATTAATCAGATCCTTTCAAGGATCAAAACATTTGCAGCAGAAGAATTGGATCTTACAGAAAAGGATAATATCACTATCTCTTCAGAAAAAATACTTTACAATGGTGAAGACGCTGGCATGACCTGGAATGAATTGATTCAAAAAGCTTATCTTGCACGAATAGGTCTATCAGCTCATGCTTTTTTTGCCACACCTGACATTTGGTTCGATAAAAAGAAAGAACAAGGCGAACCCTTTGCTTACCACGTTGTAGGGGCAGCAATTATTGAAGTGACCTTGGATTGTTTGAGAGGTATCTATGATATTGATTCAGTAAAAATAGTACACGACCTGGGACGCCCCTTGAATAAAAGAGTGGACCTCGGCCAGATCGAAGGTGGACTTGCCCAAGGATTAGGATGGGTGACTATGGAGGATCTTCAATATGACGAAAAAGGTATATTACTCTCCAATGCTTTGGCGAACTATAAAGTCCCTGATGTTTATTTTATGCCTGATGATATACAAGTAACGTTTTTAGAAGATGCTGATAGCGATCTAGGACCCTACGGTTCAAAAGCTGTAGGCGAGCCGCCGCTTATGTATGGTATTGGAGCATTTTTCGCGTTAAGAAACGCAATGAAATCCTTTAGACCTGACTTAGAGTTTCCCCACACTTCTCCCCTAACCCCAGAACGAATTCTAATGTCTCTTTATCCAGAATTTCTCAATGAGATAAAAACATACGATTCTCAACCTATATCATTGGCTGAGGAAATTGTTTGAGTTGACTTCTTTTCCAGCAAACTCCTTTTGGGAAACTGCAACTTCATTACTTGAGAAAAGACAAAAAGTTTTTCTCGCCTTGGTGGCAGAACACACTCAACACTCTCCAGGTACCACCGGTGCAAAATTGCTTGTAGCAAAAGAGTGTGATCCCTTGGGAACAATCGGCGGCGGCATTATGGAATACAACCTTATTAAACGAGCGGAAGGGATATTGGATCGGGATAGCTTCACTCCTGAGCTCCAAACACTCATCCATAGAAAATCCGGGCCTGGAGAAAAATCAGGAATGATCTGCGCTGGCCAGCAAACCAATCTCTATTATATGTGTGATCCAGAAAAAGATTGTGAAAATGTAAATAAAATGTCACGACTTTTAGGCGAAAACCGATCTGCTAAGTTGTCGATCGATCGATCTGGTATGGTTGTTCAAGAACAACCGCCAAATCTTAACCAGAATCAAATCAAATTATCTGTCAATGGCGAGAAATGGCTGTACGAAGAGCAACTTTTAAATTTCAATAGAATTGCTATAATCGGTGGTGGACATTGCTCTCTTGCATTATCTCGTTTGATGAAGCAAATTGGTTTTAATGTAAGTGTATTTGATACTCGTGAAAATGTATCCACTATCAAAGAAAACACATATGCAAACACAGTCCAAATCGTTGATGATTTTTGCGGATCAGCAGCATTAATAGAATTCTCTGAATTGACGTTTGTTGTGGTTATGACCACAGATGTGGTTTCAGATGTCCGAGGTGTTTTGGGAGCAATTGATTTTCCCTTTCCATTCATTGGCGTAATGGGTAGTCAATCAAAAATAGCTGAGATTCTTAAACAACTCACGAAAGAAGGCATCACAAAAGATCAATTGAAACGCCTTACTGCGCCTGTGGGCATACCCATGGTTAGTAATACACCAGAAGAAATTGCCGTTAGCGTTGCAGCACAGATACTACAGTATAAAAACTCAACCAGCTAAATAGATGTCACATTCTCCTGACCTAGCGATAACCAGCCAGAGAGTCATCACACCTGATGGAGAAAAAGCAGCTGCAGTTCTTATCAAAGATGAAAAAATATTGGATGTTCTGCCGATCGATGATATTCAGAATGATTGCCCGATTGAAGATATGGGTAATGATGTGGTTATGCCGGGGTTGGTGGATGTACATGTTCACATAAACGAACCGGGAAGAACCGATTGGGAAGGGTTCGAAACTGCAACCAAAGCTGCTTGCGCTGGTGGTATTACTACTCTTGTTGATATGCCACTAAACTGTAACCCTGTAACGACTAATATAGAAGCTTTCAATGCAAAAATAACATCGACTCAAAAAAAATTATGGGTCGATTGTGGGTTTTATGGAGGTCTGATTCCGGATAATCTGCATGAGATTGAGTCATTAGCTAAAGCAGGTGTTTTAGGATTCAAAGCGTTTATGAGTCATTCGGGTATCGATGAATTCCCAAAAGTATCAGAGCAAAATTTACGCGATGTATTATTCATCCTCGCCAAACATAATCTGCCACTTCTGGTTCATGCTGAACTTGAGGATGGCGATATTACAACAGATGATCTTATTACGTATGAAAGCTATATGGCTACCAGGCCAAAATCCTGGGAAAATAATGCAATCAAACTTTTGATTAGCTTATGTGCAGAGTTTCAAACACCCATACATATTGTTCACTTATCCTCATCAGAGATATTGAATGAAATTTCCTCAGCCAGGGAAAACGGATTGCCAATTACAGTGGAAACATGCCCCCACTATCTCCATTTTACTGCAGAAATAATAGCAGATGGTGATACCAGATTTAAATGTGCCCCACCCATCAGAGATGCTAATAATAGAGAACAACTTTGGCGAGGCTTGAAATCTGGAATTATCGATTTTATTACATCTGACCATTCGCCTTGTCAACCTGAATTAAAAAAATTGTCTGAAGGAAGGTTTGATAAAGCCTGGGGTGGAATTTCTTCCATGCAGTTAACTTTGTCAATCATCTGGTCGGAATGTAAAAATGAAGGCTTATCATTGGCCCAATTAACAAACTGGTTGTGCGATGCTCCTGCTAAATTTATTGGAATGGACGATTGTAAAGGTCAAATTTCACCTGGCAAAGATGCTGACATCATTTGTTGGGATCCGGATGAATCTTTTTTAGTTGAGCCTGCAATGATACATTGCAAACACAAGTTGACGCCTTATAATGGTGAGCAATTATTTGGCGTTGTAAAAAAGACCTTTCTCAGGGGAAACAAGATCTTTGATAATAATCGTTTCACAAATGGTCCTCTCGGAAAACCACTTTATAGCAGTTATGACAAAAAAAACTAAACAAACACTTACAGACCTAGCATCAGAAGCAAATGGTAGCCGTGCCTTATTAGCTAGCGACGAATTTTTCGCCCCAAAAGAAAACCTGCTAAAGGCGGGACGCGGGGAATTCATTCCCGAAAAATATACCGATCATGGCAAATGGATGGATGGATGGGAAACTCGCAGAAAGAGATCTGAAGGACATGATTGGTGCATAATTCGGCTTGGCAAGCCTGGAATAATTAAAGAATTAGATATTGACACCAACCATTTTGTTGGTAATTATCCATCTTACGCCTCAGTGGATGCATGCCAGTTGCCATATTATTCATCATTCGAAGGATTAACAGATCTTGAACATGATTGGATTGAAATCCTTCCTAAATCAGAACTATCAGGTGATTCACAAAATCTGTTTACTATAAATTTTGATAAACAGTTTACCCACCTCCGCTTCAATATATATCCAGATGGCGGGGTGGCTCGCTTAAAGGTCTATGGACATGAAGAACATCTTGATAGCAAAAAGGATTGGTTCGATGCGGCCGCTGCTGAAAATGGGGGACGGGCTCTCGCATGCAGCGATATGCATTTCGGTGATATGCAAAACATTATCAAATCTGGAACAGCAATCGACATGAGTGACGGCTGGGAAACAAGACGAAGAAGAGGCCCCGGACATGATTGGGTTATCATTAAACTTGGTGCTCCTAGTGAGATTGAAAGAATTGTAGTGGATACACTGCACTTCAAAGGAAATTTTCCTGATTCATGTTCAATTGAAGGATGTTTTGAGCCCAATGCCAATAGTGAAATCATTCTCCTAGACAATGTTGCCTGGATGGAAATCCTGCCAAAAAACAAGCTTAAAAGCCACACAGAACATATTTTTAATATTGAACTGAAAAATTCAGGTCTATGCACTCACTTACGATTAAATATTTTCCCCGATGGGGGTGTGAGCCGATTAAGAATTCTGGCCGCTCTATAACCTGATAATCATCAACCATTTCTGATTACAATTTAATATGACATTAAAAGAATTGAATAACTTACCCGAAAACGAAGTGTTGAAACAGTTTTCAATCTGCTGTGGAGCATCCAAATGGACGGAACAAATGATAAACAGTTGTCCTTTTCAAAATAAAAATGAACTATTAAAAATGGCAGAAGAAACCTGGTTTTCCCTATCCGGCCAAGACTGGCTCGAGGCATTTTCTCACCATCCAAAAATCGGTAATATCAGATCTCTGCAATCAAAATTCCAGAAAACCGCTAAATTGTCTGAATCTGAACAGAAAAGCATTAGCCATGTTTCAGAAGACATATTAAAAGAGATTGCAAAAGGAAATCAATTGTACGAAAAGAAATTCGGATATATTTTTATTGTTTGTGCAACAGGTAAAACAGCCGAAGAAATGTTAGCACTTTTAAATGAAAGACTGAAGAACGATCCAGAAGCTGAACTGTTGATCGCAGCCAAAGAACAAAATAAAATTACCAGACTACGGCTGGAAAAATTATTAAACCTATGAAATTATCATTAGACCCTACAACTGTAGAATTGGTTTCTGCTCAACTTAAAACTGCCAATAACCATTTCAATAGGGCTCACCCAGGCGAATCTACCGATAGACAGCCTGTCCATACAGTGTATGGGGGAGCACATATATTTCGAGCGGGGACATCAGAGAAAATGGCCGCTTCAGCCCTTAAACATTTGAAGGTATACGCTCCAAACTTTGTTGTATTCGCAAAAGTTCTTGAATTAAATGGCCATGAAAATCTACCGGAAAAAGATGAAGAAATTTCCACCCTTGCAGATCAATTAAATACTGATCCAGATGCTGTCCATGAAAAGAATAAGGCCGCATTTTTTGCTTATACTGTATATCAACGGGTATTGAATAAATTGAGACATGCACCTGTAGAGGATTTCCGAATCGATTTCGAAGATGGGTTTGGATATCGTCCCGATGAAGAGGAAGATCTATACGCCGTTGGGACCGCTGAAGAAGTAGCAAAAGGAATGGCAGAAAATTCACTCCCGCCATTTATCGGCATCCGAATTAAACCGCTCACAGAAGAACTTAAAACACGAGCAATCAGAACACTAGATTTGTTCATAACCACCCTTTTGAATAAAACAAAGGGTGAACTTCCCAAGAATTTTGTAGTCACTCTGCCAAAAATAACTGTTCCGGGACAGGTTAATGCTCTTGTTCAACTTTTTGATTCCTTGGAAGCAAAAACTGGCCTATCACCCGGATTTCTTAAAATGGAAATCATGATTGAAACACCGCAATCCATTTTGGACAGCAATGGCAATTCAGGCCTTCCTGCGCTGGTAAACGCAGCAGACGGCAGATGTGTTGCTGCTCATTTTGGTGTCTACGACTATACAGCTTACTCCAACATCACTGCAGCATATCAAAGTATGACGCATCCGGTTTGTGACTTTGCGCGACACATGATGCAGGTTGCCCTAGCAGGGTCAGGTATAAGACTCTCCGATGGGGCAACGAATATCATGCCCATCGGACCTCACCATCCACTTGATAAACAATCATTAACAGCTAGCCAAAAGGAAGAAAACCACAATGTCGTATATCGTGCTTGGAAACTAAACTACAACAACATTCGCCATTCCCTGAAACATGGGTATTACCAAGGATGGGACTTACACCCAGCACAGCTTCCAATCCGGTATGCTGCAGTTTATTCTTTTTTCTTGGAGGGTTTGCCGGCTGCATCACATAGACTAAAATCGTTTATGGAAAAGGCGGCCCAAGCCACTCTGGTAGGTGATGTATTTGATGACGCTGCCACTGGTCAGGCGCTACTGAATTATTTCCTCCGTGGAATTAGCTACGGTGCTATTACCGAAGAGGAGACAAAAGCAACTGGTCTTACTCTGGAAGAAATTCGATCACGATCCTTTACAAAGATTTTACAAGGGAGACAATTATGAACAGTCCAATCACTACACATGTACTCGATACTGCTCTTGGATGTCCGGCAATAGAGATCCATGCGGTACTGGAAGTGTTGAGCAAGTTAGAAACATGGGAAACCGTGGGAGAGGGCCACACCGATGCTGATGGCAGAATCAACAATTTGTTACCTGACAACAAACCAATTTCGCCTGGTACTTATCGACTGACATTTGATGTCTCTCCTTACTTTCAATCTCAAAATGTGGATAGTTTGTATTCCGCCATCCCGATTGTATTTACCATTAATAATCCGGAACAGCATTACCATGTTCCTCTATTACTAAATCCGTTTGGGTACTCAACCTACAAAGGCAGTTGATAGAAATGGAATGGTACCAAATTCACGCGTTACTGAACTTGCTCTTTCGCTGGTTTCATGTAATAGCTGGCATTGCTTGGATAGGGCAAACCTTTTTGTTTAACTGGATGGAAAAAACCTTACCCAAGGAAATTGATCCAAATGCCGACAATAATGTGTCCGGGCAGCTTTGGATGGTGCACGGCGGGGGTTTCTACTTTGTTGAAAAACAGAAAATTCCCAAGCTCATGCCCCGGACACTCCATTGGTTCAAATGGGAATCTGCGCTCACTTGGATCAGCGGTATGTTTCTACTCATTATTGTTTATTACATGGGCGGACTTATGTTAGAGGCAGGTACAGAAATGACTGATTCAACTGCGAATATAATCGGTTTAGGTACTTTGTTATTTAGTTACGCCGTCTATTATTTACTTTGGTCATCTCCACTGGGGAAAAATGAAATAGTAGGTTCAACTATATCTTTTCTTTTGACCATAGCACTTTTTATCGGACTAGATCAGATATTCAGCTCAAGAGCTGCCATGATGCATATTGGTGCTGCATTTGGCACGATCATGACCGCCAATGTCTGGATGATTATTCTTCCTGCTCAGCGTCAAATGATTGCTGCAACTGAAAAGGGTGAAAGACCTGATATGTCCCTGGCTGGAAAAGCCAGGCGCTGCTCCAAACATAATACCTATATGTCAATTCCTGTCATTTTCATCATGATCAGTAATCACTTTCCTGTCACAACTTACGGGAATAGCCATAACTGGCTTGTATTAGGTATTTTCATTCTACTTGGCTGGTTGGCAGCGAAGTGGATGCGAGGTTAAGCAATCTCATTTTATTCTTCCCTAAACCTGGGCTTTATTTTTTTTGAATCATTAAAATCATATTGGTTCAATTTGTACTGTATATTCTAGTTATTATAATATTTCACCCATTATAAGTGAAGGAGAGATCACGCATATACCGATGATGTTGACTAAATAATCTCATCAATTTTTTTAAACAAAGAACCCTGCCTTGAGTGAGGTTTTTTGTTTATTGACAAACCCTTTGTCTCTCACCTATCTTCAAACCCTCTTTTATGCCAACAGGAAAACAACTTTCATTAAAACGCGATCTCGGACCCATTTCGGGTTATGCTACAATTATTGGTATATTAGTCGGCGCAGGTATTTTTCGCGTTACAGGTGAGGCTGGGGCTGTTGCAGGCTCAGCTGTTCCTTTAGCCTATCTGCTCTTTGCGCCGATTGTTTTATCCACTGCAATAGCATATAGTGTATTTATGTCTACACCTTTGGGCATGCGCCCTGGAGGAGCTTATTTACATATTTCCCGCACGTTCGGTAATTACTATTTAGGTTTTATAACCATGTGGATGAAGCTGGTTGCTTTTGTCGGTGCTATTTCATTCATGTCCACAAGTTTTGGGGAATACATGACTTTTTTTCTTCCAAATCATGATCCGCGTATGTGGGGCACCATTGTACTATTGTTTTTTTATGGTGTCAATATTATTGGTATCCGTTATTATGGCCAGTTTCAAACCGCCATGCTCATCGTTCTTATAATAAGTATCTTGATTCTCGTTATTCCTGGTATTCCCGCAATTGATTATTCCTATTATGATCCCATATTGCCAAAAGGTTACAATGGATTACTTGCTGCCATGCCCATGCTATTTTTCAGTTATGCCGGATTTGAAACATTAGCGCAGGTGGCAGGGGAAACAAAAGATCCTACACGAACACTCCCCATGATTTTTATAAAAGGTGTTTTAGCATCTGTATTTATTTTCTTTACCATGTCTTTTGTGGCATTCGGCGTGCTTCCAGCTGATGTACTGGCATCATCCAATTCTGCCATGGCCGATGTGGCGGCGCAATATCTACCACCTTGGGGATCATCCATTGTTGCGATTGGTGCCATGAGCGCTTTTTTAACCAGCATTAATGGCTCAATACTCGTTCCCTCGCGTATGTTATTTGTTTTCAGCGAAGACAGGCTAATGCCCAGATCATTAGCATCAGTTCATCCCCAATGGCGCACCCCCTATATCAGTCTTCTAATCAGTGCAATTATTTGTCCCGCTCTTATATGGAGCCAATCTGCAAGATATCTGATGAATGCGGGACTTATAGGTATATTTATAATTTATTGTTTCCAAGGCATTGCTTTAATGGCTTTACCCATTGTGAATAAGCGCCTTTATAAATCTGCACAATTTCAACTGCCAAAATGGCTATTATATCTTGTAGGAAGTATATCAGCTTTTTCCATGGCATACTTTTTAATTATAACTATTATGGATGTTTTTACATTTACAATCGTTGGATTGATTATCGGTACAATTTTATATATTTTGGGAAGATATCAAGGTAAAAAAGAAGGATTTAATTATCATGCACGCATGGAACAAGATTACCATTTATTAGATAAATAGAAGATATTCATGGCCTACATAGATACTATAGATATTGAAGAATCAGAAGGAATCGTTAAACAAGAATATGAAAAAGGTATTCGCCGCAGCGGACGGGTATTCAATATTTTGAAGATCATGAGCCGTAGTCCGGCAGCTCTTAAAGAAGCCATGCGCATGTATTTAGCTATCATGTATGGGAAATCGGAATTATCTCGTGCCCAGCGAGAAATGCTGGCCACGGTTGTTTCCAGAATTAATCACTGTTATTACTGAATAGAAGCCCATGGGGATGATTTCCGGGATGAAGTCCAAAATGAAGAATTAGCAAACCATTTGAAATACGATTGGAAAACAACTGATCTTTCACAAGAAGATAAAGCCCTTTGTTCATGGGCTGAAAAACTGACCCTCACTCCAGGAGAAATGGACGAATCAGATGTACGTAAACTTGAAGCAACAGGATTTTCTCAAAATGCCATCAGTGATGCAGCACAAGTGATTGGTTATTTTAATTATATAAATCGAATTGCAGATGGACTGGGTGTGGATCTTGAACCAGAAATGGAAAAACAGACTTAAAATTTACTAATAGATATTTTTTTCCAGTAATAATAGGCTGGGATTCCCAGCAATGTGAGTCCAATACCAATGAAAGATTGTGTTGGTGACTCAAAAAAAGTATTGACCATTATAGCGGATGATAAAATTATAAAGAATGCTGGGACATACGGATAGCCCCATACCTTATAAGGCCGATCAAGATCTGGTTGTTTTTTTCTCAAAACAAATACAGTGGACGCTGCAGCTATCCACATCATAAAATTTACAAATACCACCAGCGTGATCAATTCTTCAAACGTTCCAGATAGGGCTAAAATACCGGACCAAACACCTTGAATGATAATGGCATTTCCCGGAGTATGATTTTTTGGATGGACTTTGGCTGCACTGGGGAAAAATAAGTTATCTTTTGCCATGGCATAGGTCACTCTAGGACCAACCAGTATATTCCCGTTCAAAGCCCCAAACATTGATACGATCATAACAATGGTAAATAATCCTGCAATACCTTGACCATATAAGGCTCTGGCAGTCGCTTCACCTACTTTTATTTCACCTGCCAGTGTATTCATGGGCAATGCTTTTAAGTAAGTAATGTTTATTAAGAAGTATAAAACCAGGATTACCAGCGTACCAACTAAAAGAGCTAAAGGAAGATTCCTTTTCGGGTTCTTGATTTCTCCTGCTGTAAATGTAACATATTCCCATCCCCCAACTGTCCAGTTAACTGCTACAAGAGCGACTCCAATTCCAGTGATGATAGAACCAAAACCCATACCAGTTGGATTGAATGAAAAATTAATTTGATTACCGGTTGATATAAAAATTCCCGCTAAGGCAAAAAGTAAAATGCTTCCGATTTTTAATACTGTAAAAATATTTTGCACCCACTTGCCAAAAACGACACCTAAATAATTAATAACGGATAAAACCAAAATTAGAAAAAGAGCAAATATCTGTCCACCAGATATTGAAAAACTACCAATTCCTATTATACTATTATGAGTTGAGAGGCTGGGATAGAATGAGCCTAAATGTTCAGCAACAGCAACAGCAATTGCGGCATTGGTTCCTGTCAAGTAAGCGATAAATGCAACCCAGCCAAAAAGAAAAGCAGGCAAAGGCCCATAGGCCTCCCGTAAATATACATACTGCCCTCCGGCTTTTGGCATTGCAGCGCCCAATTCTGCATATGTAAGGGCACCTGCCAGCATTTGCATACCCCCTAAAATCCATACAATCAAGATCAATGAAGCTGAAGGCAGTGCATCCGCCATGAGTCCAGTGGTCATAAAAATACCCGAACCAATAACAATGCCAATCACCATCATTGAACTGTCAAACAATCCAAGTTGGCGCTTAAGTTTTACGGGCTGATCTTTTTCATTCATTTAAAAATAAGGATGGAAATTTAATCTTCAGGAGAATGATGAAAATACTTTATATTATCTTGTTATGACACATCGAACTCCAGCAGATTTTCTTGATAGGAATACATACCCTCTGGATCAGCCAGAATCAAAAACATGGACAGAACTTGTAAATAGATGCAAAAAGTCATTAAATGAAACAGGTGCATGCATAC
>CATMBH010000013.1:0-14741 GCA_950063985.1 uncultured Fidelibacterota bacterium | reverse complement strand
AAAGGGGAGTGAAAGTTGTTATAACAAATTCGGGTTCTAATTCTGGAAACAATGTGGGTGATTTTGTTATAGAGGCTGTTGAAAGCGCAGAAGCAACTGAATATAGTAAAAAATTGAGCCGATCAGTGTTAAGGGGAAGCAAGGCAAATGCATCTAAAGGATATTCAAGTGGTGGAACTGCACCATACGGTTTTAATCGTCTTGCCGTAAACAAAGTCACTGGTAAAAAAAGATTATTAGATGATGGTCATCGTGCAATTCCAAAGGAAGAAAAGGTTAAATTTGTTCTTGGCGACCAATTTGAGATAAATATAGTAAATGAAATCTTTACGAAGCGATGTGCTGGGCTAGGTTACAGAAGAATAGCCGAATATTTGAACTCAAATGATATTCCCTGTCCCAAACGAGGTAGATGGAAGAATAAAGATCAAAAATGGTCTATTGGTACTATAAGAACAATTGTGAATAACCGAGCTTATTGTGGCGACATGGTTTATAACAAACATCCACAAAGTCATTTGACATATGAAGATGGTAAAAAGTGTTGGATCAACACTGAAGAAAACCAGACCATTTTAGAAAATGCCCATCCAGAGATTGTCTCAAGGAAAATGTTTAATAAAGCTAATGAAACTGCTGGTAAGTTTGTTGGGGGTGCAAGGTTTAAAGCACAGAGTCCTTATTTATTGTCTGGTTTAATAAAATGCGATCATTGTGGTTTTAATTTTCAAGGTTCTTCATATAAGAACGATGGGTTGTCATATTATATTGATGGCGGTTATAAAAATAAGGGGAAATCGGTTTGCGATTCCTATAAAATACCACTAAAATAAATTGAGGGTTATGCAATAAAAAGTATAAAAGACACAATTTGTAAGTCTGATATAGAATCGCTTGTTTTAAAGACTGTACAAAAACATCTATCAGGGAAATCAATTCAGAGTACTAATGAATACTCAAGAATCGTTGAATCCATTAATATTGAAAATGTGAAAAAAGAGCATCTCCTTGATGCCCTTGAAACGGGAGGAGATAATAACGAATCAATTATAAATCGTATTCGAGAGAAAGAGTCGAAAATTGAATATTTAGAAGATGAAATAGCAAAACTTCAAGCAATCATATTTAATGATAAGGATGTTCAAACTCTTTCTGACCAAATATATGAATTGGTAAGAGACTTTGATAAAATCATGAAGCACGCTACAACGCAAGAGAAGAAGAATGTTCTGTCCCTTTTTATTGACCATGTTCAGATAAAAAGGAAATCTAATGAAGCTGTATTCTATATAAATAAATTACCGACAGCACATAAGAAATTGGATATGCCATTTCTTTCCGTCAGTAGTGTAGCGGAGGAGGGATTCGAACCCCCGACACGCGGATTATGATTCCGCTGCTCTAACCAACTGAGCTACTCCGCCAAATTTTATAATAATTAACTGTTTGTCCCGATTTCTAGTTCGGAATTTAATCTGTCAATATATATTTTTGGTCAAAAATGAAGCTCGAAAAATTAGAATTTCTCTTTAGAAAAACCAAAGGCAAAAGACAGGAAATTATTGATTGTTCGATGCCTTTAGCTCTGTAATTTCCGTAACATTTTTTCCAACCAACGGAGATTATATGTACTCATCAGTTCAAGATTTCATGGATACTGTCGTAACACGCAGTCCTGGAGAAAATGAATTTTATCAGGCGGTGGAAGAAGTCATTGGCAGTATCTGGGATTTCCTACAGGACAATCCCCATTATATTCATGCCAGAATTTTAGATCGTATCGTTGAACCTGAACGGGTTATCATTTTTCGGGTACCTTGGCGAAATGATCTTGGTGAAGTCGAAGTCAATCGTGGTTATAGAGTTGAATTCAGTTCTGCTATCGGGCCATACAAGGGTGGTTTACGATTTCATCCTTCAGTGAATTTAAGCATTTTAAAGTTCTTGGGATTTGAACAAGTATTTAAAAACAGTCTAACCACGTTGCCTATGGGCGGCGGAAAAGGTGGTTCTGACTTTGATCCTAAAGGAAAATCAGATAATGAAGTCATGAGTTTCTGTCAATCGTTTATGACTGAACTTTGTCGTCATATTGGTCCTGATACAGATATCCCTGCTGGCGATATTGGCGTTGGCGGACGTGAAATCGGTTATATGTACGGACAGTATAAACGGATAAGAAATGAATTTACCGGTGTATTAACGGGCAAAGGACTTAACTGGGGCGGAAGCTTGATACGACCGGAAGCAACCGGCTATGGGAATGTATATTTTGCCCAGGAGATGCTTATAGCTAATGGGGAATCTTTTAGCGGAAAAACAGTCGCCGTTTCCGGTTCAGGGAATGTAGCGCAATATTCAGTCGAAAAGATAAATGAACTGGATGGAAAAGTTGTGACTCTTTCTGATTCAAACGGTTCCGTTCATGATCCGGATGGAATTGATTCAGATAAGCTGGCTTATGTCATGAAACTGAAAAACATTAAACGCGGCCGCATCAGTGAATATGCAAAAAAATATAAATGTACATATTTAGAAGGTCAGCGTCCGTGGTCCGTGCAATGTGATATCGCATTACCTTCCGCCACGCAAAATGAGATCAGCAGCGCAGAAGCAAAAGAATTGGTTAAAAATGGCTGCATCTGTGTTTCTGAAGGTGCGAACATGCCTTCGAAGCCGGAAGCTGTCGATGTATTCATAGAGAATAAAATTCTATTTGGTCCCGGCAAAGCTGCCAATGCTGGTGGTGTAGCAACCTCTGGACTGGAAATGAGCCAGAACAGCATGCGCCTGAATTGGAGCCGGGAAGAAGTGGATTTCAAACTACGTGAAATTATGAAAAATATTCACGCCTCTTGTGTTGAATATGGCAGTGATGGTAAATATACGAATTACGTAAAAGGAGCAAACATTGCTAGTTTCATAAAGGTTGCGGATGCGATGTTAGACCAAGGGGTTGTTTAATTTAAATTAAGTGTTTCATATAAAAAGGGGCTTGCAGCCCCGTTTTATATACCTGTTGTTTCTTCTTCATCCATGATTGCCGGAATTTCAGGTAGCGGTTTTAGAATATGTCCCTCTCCGGATTGGCCGTTGATGACAACAGATAAAGGAGCATCGGTTTGAATCCATTGTGTAAATTTCAATGCTTGAACAATTTTTTGACCTTTTAACCACTTCATATCCAGCATATCCTCTTTTGATTTATGATTAACCGTGAAGTAACCCAATCTCATTGATGTTATATTTTGGAAAAAGTGACTGCCGAATGATGGGTCAACAGGGAATTCAGGCAAGCCAACTTCGACGATAATTTTAGCACCGCTGATCTGCTGCCATTTCACCGGAATGCCCAACCACGGATCTGCGGTTCCCCAGCGCCCTGGGCCAATGAGGATGTAAGGCGTTTTGGTGCCGAGTTGAGCTGTTAATGTTTCAATTTCCCTGGCGATAATTTTACTTTGGGCCGAGTTGAATTTTGCAGGATCTACAAATATAATATTTATTATATCATTGAACTGTCCATTGCCGAGTGTCAATGTACTATGGCAGATGATGTTATCCTTGGTCAAGTCTAATTCATGGGTTAATTCTTCAGATACACCCACGACCATGGGCTTGATCTGTAAAATACAGAATTCTGGTTTTTTATTTTTATCTTTGAACAAGTTTACGGCAAATTCGATTTCTACTTCACACCCTAAAGCACGTTGTCCCAATTCTAGAAATTTGTTCAAAATATCAGCTAGTGGAAACAGGCCGAATTTCAAAATTGGAGCAAAAGTAATAACACGTGTGCCTTCATGATTCAAGGAATCGCGAAGAACATTATCTTCATTTGATACAACACTGCCCACCCAAGAAAGTACTTTGTCATCTTCAGCGACCTGAAGATCAAATAAATCGAGATTTTCCGTTTCACCATTCAGGAGAGCTTTCGTATTTTTATTCAGGTCTAGTACATAGAATGAATTTTGTGAACTAGCTAGCGTTGCTTTAATAGAATAATATTGGGGCAAAATTGCGGGATACTTTGGTGAGAAACGCAACGATTTTTCACCCTCTGCAACTGTTCTGCCGAGTCCCAGTGCAACAAAGGCCACCCCTTCATTACGTTTCATGTATGAAACAGGGTAATAGTTAAAACTTTGGGTTGTACCGCTGAATGTTGGATAGAAACGATTATCGAAGGATTGGCCGATCAATTCCATGATTATGATTGCCATTTTTTCTTGTTCTATTGAATGCACCGATGATTCTATCAAGCTAATAGCTTCTTTATGAAACATGGAAGCATAAACACGCTTAACAGCGGAACAGAGCTGATGGAACCTAACGTTGACTTTGGAAGCATTATTAGGCAGCATATAAGTTGCGTATGCGCCGGAAAGGGGCTGATATTGTGAATCCTCCAATAAACTGGAGGATCGTACAGCAATGGGATGTTTAATCACTTCAATGATTGCTCGTAACGAAATTTCTATAGATTCAGATAATTTTGCTGTTTGGAATAAAGCATCGATCTGTTTATTTGTTTTGGTTTTAATTGCTTTTTCCCAAAGATTATTGTCGCTCATAAATTTATCATACTCCGCAGTAGCAATAACATAAGCCTGCGGCACTCGAATAGTTACATTTGGAAATTCATTTTCTAATTTACTTTCACTTAATAATGAATTTGAGAATGCAATACCCCGTGCTTTTCCGCCTAATGATCCCGGGCAGATACGCATGAAATTTTTTCTAGGATCGAAATTTTCTGGTTCAAACTCCACAACATGTGTTTCTTTCTTCAAGTCAATCGCTTCAGCAACCAACTGTATTAAAAATTTGCGATGCTCGTTTGAATCCTTGAAATCACGGTAGTTCAAAGGCCTGATTTTTGAAGCGAGAATAAATTCTCCCCGGGCTGCCAGCCAATTGGAGAAGTGGTTGCTTGAAGCATGAAATTCCAGTGATTCTTCAGGAATAGTTTGAATAGCGTTTTTCAATCCTTCTATATCTGTAGCATGATCAACGACTTCGCCATTGGGAGTCTTGAAAATGAAATCTCCGAATCCAAAATTAATTGTAATGAAATCACGTAATTCCTGGAGTATTGATTTTGATTTTTTATTTACAAAATTGACATGGAGTTCTTTAGCTAATTGAGCGTTGATTTCATATCTAGACTGTAAAAGGATCGGAATTGAAGGATCAACTGAACGCGCCCAGCGAACGAATGATTGTCCTGCTTCCGGATCCTGAATACCGTTTTTGGGAAAACGTATATCTGATATAATACCAATGGTGTTTTGCTGGTATTTTTTGAAAAAATCCTGTGCTTCTTCATACGTCGTGGCTAAAAGTATTTTGGGACGAGCGCGCATATGCAGCAGGCGCTCAGTATCGTTGAGGCTTTTATCCATCAAGCGCTTAATATTGCGCGATATTTCTTTATATATCAGCGGCAGGATTGAAGAATAATATCTGGGGCGGTCCTCAATAAGAATAATACAGCGCACATCTCCCAGATTTACATCTCTTTCTATATTGAGCTTATCTTCAATTTGTTTTACAATCGCCAGAAACACATTGGCATTACCGGACCAAATAAACACCTGGTCAATGGCTGTACCCTGTAAATCATCAGGGAGCTGCTTTAACTCTGATTCATCAAACGCCAACAGGATAATGGGAATAGAACTGTTCAATTTTTTGATTTGTGTGGCAATAGATATGGGGTCCATATCAGAAATACGCATCATGACAAGCACCAGGTCGAACTGTGTTTCCTGCAGCATTTTCATTGCATCGGCGGCAGTTTCCGCCCGCCATATGCGCGGTGCGTTCCCAAAACTCATACCGATATATTCATGCAGAACCTGTTCAGTTAAGCCGCCGTCCTCTTCCATAACAAACGCATCATAAGAACTGGCGATGAGCAGAATTTCATGAACCCTGTGCAGGATCAAATCTTGGAGTGTATGTTTATCTGCAGGTGTTGCTTTACGAACTATCATGATGATAAAAATTAAACTGAATTCAGCTCACATCGTATAGAAAATGATAATAATATAATGTAAGTTTGATGAACGTGAATTTATTTAAGAGTTTATATTTTTTCTTCCTGGACCAAGTTTATCCAAACGTATGCTTGCTTTGTAAGCAATTTATAAAAGATCACTCCAATGCATTATGCCAAGAATGCTGGCAGAGTTTCAAACCAATTCCCAAAAGCAACAGGTTGAATAATATGTTGGTTACAGATGGGTTGGATTCTGTCTATTCAGGATGGTATTTTACTCATGGATTGGATGATGTTATTCATTCCTTGAAATACAGTGACAGAGCTAAATTAGGATTAGAACTGGGGCGTCATTTAGGTCAATTAATATCACCCGAAACATTTGGACCTGTTGATTTTTTGACTGCTGTACCGCTCCATCGTGTTAAATATCGTGATCGCGGTTATAATCAAGCAGAATGGATTGGTAAAGGTGCAGCAGAAATTTGGCAAATCCCGTTTACAAAACAGATTCTTAAACGTAACCGTTTTACCGTTTCACAAACAACATTAGATAAAGAAGATCGCAAAGCAAATATGGCCAATGCTTTCAATGCACAGGGAAAAATAGAGAACATGTCAATCGTAATTGTAGATGATGTACTTACAACTGGATCGACAATGTCTGCCTGTGCATCAACATTAAAAAAAGCAGGTGCTGTACATGTGTATGCTATGACCGTGTCTGCGCCATTAGATCAGGATCAATGAATGATACACAACTTGCACACATTTGATTTAAAGGATAAACGGTTATTGATGCGCGTGGATTTTAATGTTCCTATCGATAATGGTCGGGTTACCGATGACTTTAGACTGCGGGCTGCTTTACCCACCATACAGCATTGTTTACAGCAAGGCGCAGCTGTAGTGCTGATGTCACATTTAGGCAGGCCTAAAGGAAAAGTTGTTGAAAACCTGAGTTTAATTTCAGTGGGTGAAACGCTGGCTGACTTGCTGGAAATGCCCATCAAGTTTTCTGATGATTGTATAAGTGAAGATGCCCGGGATACGTCTTTAGGAATAAGTCCCGGCGAAATTCATTTATTGGAGAATCTACGTTTTCATGATGAAGAAACCTTGAATGATCCCCAATTTTCCATGTTATTATCAAAACATGGTGATGTATTTATTAATGATGCCTTTGGCACAGCGCACCGTGCGCATGCGTCAAATGTGGGTGTTGTAGATCAGTTCAGGCAAAAAGGCATCGGATTTTTGATGGAAAAAGAATTGAAGTATTTGAAGGAATCATTTGATCACCCGCTGCGTCCAGTAACAATAATTTTAGGGGGTGCCAAAATTGATACGAAATTATCAATGATCAAGCGCTTTTTGAGCAAAGCTGATACAATCATTATTGGTGGAGGAATGGCATTTACATTTTTAAAAGCTAAAGGGTTAGAAGTGGGTAGCTCATTAATAGATGATAAAATGTTATCCACAGCAACTCAAATTATGAATGAAGTAAAAAACCAGAGAGTCCAATTGGTTTTTCCTTCTGATTTTGTGTGTGCAAAAGATTTAGAGAGCAAACCGGACGGTGTTTATTTACGGAGAGATATACCAGAAGATTTGATGGGCTTAGATATTGGACCAAAATCTATTGAAAAATTTCAAAAAATAATATCCTCATCAAAAACAATCTTATGGAATGGACCCTTAGGAGTTTTCGAACAGGAATACTATGCACAAGGAACAAAAGCAATTACTGAAAAATTAGTCGAGGCAACTGAAGCGGGGCAGACAACAATTGTCGGCGGCGGCGATACAGTAGCAGCTGTAAGATCCATTGGTTTTTATAGAGATGTTTCGCATGTTTCTACTGGCGGGGGAGCATTTCTGGAATTGTTTAGCGGCGAAACATTACCTGCATTTTCCGCATTGAGGTAAGTATGAAAAGTAAGTATATCATAGCAGCAAACTGGAAGATGAATAAGACACTTGATGAATGTGGTGTATTCGTCGATAAATTCATGAATTTGCTGTTGGATATACCCGAGTCAAAAGTTATATTCTGCCCGCCTTTTTCGGCACTTTATTACATGAATGATTTGCTGGAAGGGACGCCCTATGCTCTTGGTTCTCAAAATTTGTTTTGGGAAAATAAAGGAGCTTATACAGGTGAAGTGTCTGCAGAGATGCTTATTTCATGTAATGTATCCCACGTGATCATTGGGCATTCAGAGCGGCGGCAGCTTTTTGGTGAATCAGACGACATGGTGAACAAACGCGTAATTAAAGCATTATCGAGCGGGTTGACACCCATAATGTGTATAGGTGAAACGAGAGAGCAGAGAAAAGATGATGAAACATTATCTGTCTTGGAGAATCAATTAAAGATTGGTTTGCAAGGAGTGCATGGTGAAGATATCAATAGAATGATTTTTGCTTATGAACCGGTTTGGGCCATTGGCACAGGGGAGAAAGCAGAGCCTGATCAGATAGCGGAAGCTCATCAAACTGTTCGAAATGTTTTAGAAGATACAGGTGCTGTTGATGCTTTGAGTATTCCCATTTTATATGGGGGTTCAGTAAAGAGTAACAACATTAAAGAATTACTTGAAATAAAAGAAGTAAATGGATATTTAATTGGCGGTGCAAGCTTGGATGCTGATGAATTTGTATCCATAATCAAACAGACAGAAAATTTTTTAAAGGAATAAACATGGTCGGATTTTTAATCACAATTCATACATTAATCTGTATTCTATTGGTCAGTGTTATTTTAATGCAAGCCAGTCAGGGCGGAGGATTATCTGGAACAATTGGCGGTGGTATGTCCAATGCTATTTTTGGCGGTCGCGGAACGGCAACAATATTGAGCAAAATGACTGTATGGTTCGCCATTGCTTTCATGCTATTAGCTCTTATCATTGGGCTATTCAGCTCTTCAGCAGAAGTCCAAACAGAATCAATCCTGAAAAAAGATGCTAATGAACGAGTGCTTGACTTATCTTTGCCAGCTTCACAGGAAATAGAAGATTTTTAATAATCAAGCCGAAGTGGTGGAACTGGTAGACACGCTGTCTTGAGGGGGCAGTGAACGAAAGTTCGTGCCGGTTCGAGTCCGGCCTTCGGCACTTAAATAATTAGAAGGAACTATGTATAAATTACTAATCCAGCTCATACTTTTCTCTCTCATATCTGCACAAATCTCTGATGTGCTGCTACAAAATGGTCTGGACATGCTCAATAATGGTAACTTAGAAGGAGCGCAAGCTGCACTGGAAGATGCACTAGAGTCAGACCCAACATTTGCCCCGGCAATGATAGCGTTATCAAAGGTGCATTTACGTAATGGTGACATGCAGAAAACACAGGAATACATTCGTAAAGCAATTGATACAGAACCTGAAAATCAAGATTATCGTGAAGAATTTGAACGCTTGAATGAGATCAATACATTAATGGCAGATGGTAAGCGCAATATGCAAACAGGTAATCTTTCTGCCGCATATGAATCATATCGAATTGTATTGGATAAATTCCCGTTTTTTGCTGAAGCTGCGTACAGCATGGGTCTCGTGAAATTTCGCAAACAGGATTTTGAAGCAGCAGTCGAAAATTTTAAAAAAGCACTGGAATTAAATCATTTTCATGAAAATGCCAGGACTGCAATTGCAAATGTTGCTAAAAACAAATTTAACGAAGGCAATAATTCCTATCGGCGTCGTGATTTTGAAGGTGCCTTAGAAGCTTATATGGAAGTATTAAAGATAGATGAATCTTTTTATCAAGCCCATTATCAACTTGGTGTTATTCAAGCCAAGATGGGAGATCGCAATACTGCTATTGATCATTATCAAAAAGCCCTGGATATTGCACCAGATTTCTATAAAGGCTATTATGCCATGGCACTTTCACAAAAAGCGGAAAGCGATTTGGCTGGAGCATTATCGTCACTTAAATCTGCGGTAGAGATTAATCCTGGCTACGATAAAGCCTATGGAACAATGGGTGACATCTACATTGATGAAAAGGATTTTGAGAAGGCAGTGAATATTCTCAATTTAGCTATTCAAGTTAATCCCCAGTACGCAAAAGGATATTTAAGCTTGGGCATCGCTTATTCTGATCAGGAAAAATATGATCTTGCCCAACCCCCTTTAGAGATGGCTACATCACTTGATCCAAAAAGTTACATGGGTTGGTATCGTTTGGCTGTCGCTTATAATGCTCTAGGTGATTGTGAAAATGCCAAGCGCGCTGCATATAAAACCACTGATTTAAAAGCAGTTTTTGGCGGCGGATGGTTAGAACTGGGTGTGGCTGAATGGTGCAACGGCCGGGGGAGTAAACGTGCTGCAGAAAATGCACTTGAAAAAGCCCGTAAAGACCGTACGTGGCGCAAAAGTGCAGAATATGAACTGGATAAAGTTCGCAATCCTAAAAAATATCAGAAATAATTCCTCTTAACTTACATTCCTTGTAAGTTCCCGCCATGATAAACGCGGTCATATTTGACCTCGATAATACCTTGTTGGACTTCATGAAAATGAAGGAATTTGCAGTAAAAGCTGCAATTACAGGCATGCAGGAAGCCGGTCTGGAAGTTGCTGCAGAAAAAGCTTATGAACGTATTATTGAGATGTATATTGAACAAGGTTGGGAAAATCAGCAAATCTTTGATCTATATCTCACAGAAACAATAGGTCATGTTGATAATAAACTTCTTGCTGCAGGAATAGTTTCTTATAGGCGCGCCCGGGAAGCCAATCTGCATGTGTATCCTAACGTCAACAGTACTTTAAATCAGCTGATAAAAATGAACATCAAATTAGCTGTCGTTTCTGATGCACCCAGCAGGGAAGCCTGGATGCGTTTATATTATCTGAACCTTCATCATATTTTTGATTTTGTACTTACTTTAGACGATACACGAGCACGCAAACCTTCACCGATTCCATTCAAAATGGCACTTGAAAAATTAAACTGTGCTGCGGAAAACACATTAATGGTAGGTGATTGGCCAGAACGAGATGTGGAAGGAGCAAAGCAGTTGGGGATGAAAACGATTTTTGCCCGCTATGGTGATACATTCGGAACAACTGATTCTGGCGCTGACTGGGATGTGGATGATATTCATCAAATTGTCGATATTGTGTCTGAGCTAAATGCCGCCTGAAATCTTTATTGGGACGGATATTGTAGATGTACTCCGCATTCGGGAATTGATCGACGCTCATCCAAAACGCTTTATACAGCGTACGTATACCGATCAAGAACAATCATATTGTGCAGGGAAGGCTGATTCCGTCATTCATTATGCCGGTCGGTTTGCTGCCAAGGAAGCCATTAAAAAGGCGTTGATGACATCTGGAATTAAGGATCCCATTTCCTGGGTGGATATGGAAATACTTGCCGATCAGAACGGAGCACCGATCGTGCATTTGCACGGAAAATCATATACTGGTTTAGATTGTAAAGTTTCTATTGCTCACACCAATGATACAGCCATTGCCTCGGCTGTAATTGTAAAATAATCATGAGAATTATCACTGTTGCACAGGCAGCTGAATTGGATCAAAAAGCCATGCAGGATCATGGTATTTCTGGAATTGATTTAATGGGTGCTGCCGGAAAAGCTATTGCAGAAGAAGTAAAAAAAATAGCAGCAGATATCCACGACCCCAGGATCGTCATCGTTTGCGGAAAGGGAAATAATGGTGGCGATGGTTTTGCCGCAGCTGCTTGTATAGATCAATTTTCAGTTCAAGTTTTTAGTATAGTTGATCAAGATGATATCAAGGGCGATTCTGCTCATTTTCATGAATTATGTATCCAGAAAAAAGTAACAATCCATTATGGAATTAATACTCCGGATGATCATGAATGTGATTTAGTTATTGATGCATTACTCGGGACAGGGTGTCAAGGTGAACTAAGAGATGATATTGCAAAATGGACAACGTGGATGAATAAATTATCTTGTTTTGTATTAGCGGTAGATTGTCCTACTGGAATCGATGGGAACAGGGGTATTGCGGCTCAAAATTCTGTACGTGCTGAAAAAACAGTCACAATGGGTTACCCAAAACTGGGTCTTTATATTAAACAAGGGCAGGAACACGCGGGCGAAATAGAAGCAGTCGATATTGGTTTTCCGGATATCATAGATGAATTACCGGGTTTAAGATGGAGCACATTTGCATCACCAAATATTTCTGACATGTTTTCCAAGCTTGATACAGATACCTATAAACATCGGCAGGGCAAATTGCTGTTAATTGCCGGTTCCAAAGGTATGACAGGCGCTGCAGTATTAAGTACATTTGGTGCATTACGTTCCGGAGCAGGCTTAACAATTACATGTGCTCCGGAATCCATTGAGGAGATTTATGAAAAAACCATCATTGAAGGAATGACTATCGGTTGTCCTGATGGTGGCAATGGATTTTTGATTCCGGCCAGTTATAAGATAATTGAAGAAAAATTCGAATGGTGTGATGCAATTGTTATTGGTCCTGGGCTTGGAAATAATGCAAAAACAATAAAATTGGTTGAACAGATTGTTTTCAATGCGCAAAAACCCATGATTATTGATGCCGATGGATTGCGCATGTTTCACGGTAATTTGAATTTATTTAAAAAGATAAAGGTACCATATATCATTACACCACACGAAGGTGAATTCTGCGGTCTATTGGGCATTGACCAGGGTCAATTTTTAGATGATTATCCAAATATTATTGAGCAATTTATGGCTGATTTTCCTGGTGTGCTGGTATTAAAAAATGCACCGACAATTACATTTCAAAATAATGATGCAATTATTAATTCAAGTGGCAATCCTGGTATGGCGACAGCAGGAATGGGTGATGTTTTAGCCGGAATATTGGGTACATTTGCAGCTCAGGGTATGGATGTATTTCAAACAGCTCAAGCAGGTGTATATCTCCATGGATTTGCAGCGGATTGTAAAATAGAAGAAAAAGGTCTAAGGGGATTAATCGCTTCAGATATTTTGGAAGAATTGCCAAAGGTAATGCGTGAATTTGACTAAAAATCAATACCGTATAGGTTTGGTATTATATATACTTGCAATATTAGCAGCATCAAGTATTCCCGGGAAATCCTTACCTAAATTAGTCATTTTATCTCCAGACAAACTATTGCACATAGCAGAGTACGGAATTTTAGGTTTTTTAACTTATAAAAGTTTTTATTCTGTGTCGCTGCCTATCATTGTTGGATCATTATTATTTGCTGGATTAGATGAGATTTGGCAATCCTTTATACCGGGACGAATGTCCAGTATATATGATGTGATTGCTGATATAATTGGCTTTACAATTGTCTTGGGAACGATGTATTATTTTTCACGTAAAAGGTCAACATCAACGCCTCATGGATAAATTTGTTATATACGGCAACAAGCCCTTAAACGGTACAGTTGATATTAGCGGCGCAAAAAATGCTGTTTTACCTATGATGACTGCTGCCTTGCTTACTGATGACATCACAATCATTCATAAAGTTCCTGATCTAAGGGATACACGGACTATGATTCGGTTGCTGGAAATGATCGGAGCAGGTGTCGAATTTGATAATGGAACTCTAAAGATCGATGGAGCATCTGTGAATAAGCTTGAGGCACCCTATGAGTTGGTTAAAACCATGCGGGCCTCTTTTTATGTTATGGGTCCATTATTGGGTCGCTTTGGAGAAGTAAAAGTATCCTTACCAGGCGGATGTGCTTGGGGTCCAAGGCCGGTCGATTTTCATTTAATGGGTATGGAAAAACTTGGTGCGGATGTTACGTTGGAACAAGGGTATATACTGGCGACGGGATCACCATTGAAAGGCGAAAATATCTGTTTTGATTTCCCCTCCGTTGGCGCCACTGGAAATGTGGTTATGGCAGCAGTATTGGCCGAAGGAACTACTGTTATTGAAAATGCAGCACGGGAACCGGATATTGTTCAGCTCTGTGAAATGCTGAATATGATGGGCGCAAATATCTCCGGACTGAATACAAGTACTTTAACTATTGGTGGAGTCAGTGAGCTGTTTCCCACTGAAATAACAGTCATCCCAGACCGCATTGAAACAGGCACATTTCTTATGGCCGGGGCAGCATTGGGGGATATAACGCTCAATCATGCTGAACCACATCATCTGCAAACAGTGTTGGATAAACTTGAAGAATGCGGTGCCAATTATTCAACTGAAACTGGTAAAATTCATATCAAGAAGGCTGATGAAATAAACGCTGTCGATGTAACCACAGAAGTGTATCCAGGATTTCCTACAGATTTGCAGGCCCAGTGGATGGCACTGATGTGTGCTGCGAATAGTCAGTCCGTTGTAACTGACACTGTCTATCATGATCGTTTCACGCATATCCCAGAATTGAACCGCCTGGGAGCGAAAATTTCTTTACATGAAAACGTAGCGACAGTGGAAGGTGATGTTTCATTAAAGGGAGCACAGGTGATGTCTACCGATATTCGTGCTAGTGCTTCCCTGATCTTGGCTGGACTTATGGCTGAAGGGCGAACAGACGTAAGCCGTATCTATCATATTGACAGGGGTTATGAAAATATTGAGGAAAAATTCAGATCGTTAGGTGCTGAAATTTCTCGTGTATCAGTATAAACAAATTTTCTTTTTTCCTATATTATTAACTGTATACATTCTCACTTGGCACTAATAATAACAGCCTGATGAAGATAGTACTAATCGGCGCGGG
>CATMBH010000012.1:0-15051 GCA_950063985.1 uncultured Fidelibacterota bacterium | reverse complement strand
ATTCTGATGGTGAAGCACTTCTGGGCTTTGATAATTGTGAATATTTAAAGGATTCTTTTGTGCACATTAATAATCCAGTTGAATTGCAGGCTGGAATAGAGCGAGCATTACATCCAACTGTTGAGATGAAAAAAGCACAAAAGATCGATCGGGATAAAATATTTTATAAATTGGATGGCAAAGCATCTGCTCGAGTAAAACAAACTGTTGAACAATTGATTGCACAAGGATCAAAAGTATAAGTTTTTGATATGGCAAATATTTCCCCTTTTAAAGGCTGGCGGTACAATAGTGAGCTGATCAATGATTATACAAAAGTGATTGTTCCTCCTTACGATGTAATTACAGCTGATGAACAAAATGATTACTATGATACTTCACCCTATAATTATATCCGCATAAACCTCAATCGCTCCAAGGGTGATGATCGCTATATAGATGCTGCCAAGTTTCTTGAATCTTGGAAAAATGAAAGTGTATTAGTAGAAGAGTCAGATGTGGTTATTTATATCTTGTCCCAATCATTTCAGCAAGACGGCAGGTCAGTGGATCGGGTGGGGTGTATTTGTGCACTGGAGTTGACAAAGTTAGGAGATACTGTATTACCCCATGAACAAACAATCGAAAAACATCTAGATGACCGTTATCGGCTTATGGAAACAACAAAAGCCAACCCGGGACAAATATTCATGTGCTACCAGGATGAAAATCTGGTTCTTGAGAAAATGTATGCAACACTGCAGAATGATCCAGATATAGATTGCGATTTAGATGAGATTCGATATCGGCTTTGGGCTGTAAAGGATTCAGAATCTATCAACCAGTTTAAAGCATTTATGTCTACAAAAGATGTGGTGATTGCTGATGGGCACCATCGTTATAAAACAGCACTGCGCTTTTACAGAAATAATCCTGAAATTAATGGAGCTGATCAAGTGATGGTAACACTAGTCAACAGCAGTAACCCGGGTATGAATGTATTACCGACTCACAGGTTACTTTCGGACGTTCAATTAGGAATTGATGATATTATAACAAAATTAAACCACCATTTTGATGTTGAAAAATGTGCAGGCCCAGAAAAAGTCATCAATATATTGGAAGGTGAAAACAGCTTCAAGGGTCAAATGGGTATTTACCATCGGGTAAGTGATACAGGTTTATTGTTAAATTTCCATAGTTGGGAAGTATTAAATATTACGTTTCCGGATCAATGCAAGGCAGCACAGGAATTGGACACAAATATTCTGCATTCATTAGTTATAAAAGATGTTTTTGGTGTGGATACTTCCAATCAACAGGATTTGAAAAAACTATCTTACATGCGTGGAAACAAACCCATTCTGGAACTATTAAAAGAAGAAAACAATTTTGATGTGGCTTGTTTTATACAACCGCCATCGTTAAATGAGATATTTACCATAGCTGAAGCGGGTGAAAAGATGCCTCAAAAATCCACTTATTTTTTTCCAAAGGTGTATTCTGGGTTGGTGACACGTTGTTTTAGTAAATAAAAAAGTAAAACTATGACATTATTGAAACAAAAACTGGCTGAAAAAATTCCACAATGGCAAAATGAAGCATTGAATCTTGTAAAAAGCAGCGGTGACAAGAAAATAAGTAATGTAACCGTTTCACAAGCTTACGGCGGTATGCGCGGAGTCCGGGGATTTGTGTGTGATACATCATCTGTTTCAGCTGATAAGGGTTTAATTATTCGTGATCATCCACTTTTAGAGATCACCCATTTACTTCCAGAAGAAGTTTTCTATTTATTAATAACCGGCGAATTGCCGGGCGCAGATGAATTGGCAGATCTGCAAAAGCAATATACACAACAGGCCACAGTCCCGGATTATGTGTGGGATGTGATGAAAAATATGCCTACTGATTCACATCCAATGGCTATGTTCAGTACGGGAATTATGGTCATGCAGCGGGAAAGTGTTTTTCGCAGAAAATATGATGAAGGAGTTGCCAGAGAAGCATATTGGGAATATTGTTTAGAAGATGGCATCAACCTTCTGGCAAAATTACCGGGGCTGGCAGCTGGTATTTACAGGGTTCATTTTAATAAAGGTGAACTAATTGCACCAGATTTTAATCTGGACTGGGCTGAAAATTTTGTACACATGACCGGTATTGCTGATCCCGATGGACAATTCAAAAAGCTGATGCAGTTGTATTTCATGCTGCATTGTGATCATGAAGGTGGCAATGTCAGCGCTTTTGCAGCCCACACGGTTGCGTCTGCCTTGTCTGATCCATATTATTCAGTCGTCGCCGGGTTAAATGGTTTGGCCGGCCCTTTACATGGTTTGGCAAATCAGGAATGTTTGAAATTTGTTTTAAAGATTTATAATCATTTTAATGTTGCACCATCCAAAGAAGAACTGACGCAATTTTGCTGGGATCGCTTGAATAATGGGCGCGTCATTCCTGGCTATGGGCATGCAGTGCTGCGCTGTCCTGATCCGCGTTTTACGGCCTTCGTCGAATTTGGGAAAAAATATATCCATGATGATGATATCTTTGACATTGTGAAATTGCTATTTGATGTGGTTCCGCCTGTTTTGCAGGAACAGGGTAAAGCCAAGAATCCTTGGCCCAATGTAGATGCAGCTTCTGGTTCACTCCTCTATTACTACGGCCTTAAAGAATTCAATTTCTACACAGTTTTGTTTAGCGTATCCCGTGCTATGGGCATGGTTGCACAGATGGTCATCAACCGTGCTCTGGAAATTCCCATTACCCGTCCCAAGTCAGTTACCACAGACTGGCTCAAAGAAAATACATAGTTTTCAAAATGAAGAAAACAGTACAATTCATTATTCTTTTGGCAATAGTGTATCAATTGCCCGCAACTGATATATTCCAATCCGTACGTATCTGGAATACGGAACAGTCTACTCTGCAGCAACTGCACGATCTTGGTATACCGCTTGATCATGTACAAATCAAACAGGGAGTTTTTATTGATGTTGTAGCCAATGAAGAACAGACTTTTAGACTGACCGAACTGGGCATTCCCCATGATATTTTAATTAATGACATGACCCAGTATTTCTTGGATCGTAACGTGTTGGAAGTCAGTCGGGATTTTGAACTTGGCTCCATGCAGGGCAATTATACATTCAGTGAAGTTGTAGAGAAGATAGATACACTAGCGATTTTATATCCCGATATTGTTTCAGAAAAAGATTCCATTGGAACATCAATTGAAGGCCGCACTATCTGGGCTTTTAAGGTGTCGGATAATCCCGAACAGGATGAAGATGAGGCAGAAGTACTATATACAGGAATTACACATGCCAGGGAACCGCTGGGTATGATGAACCAATTCTATTTTGTGCAATGGTTATGCGAAAATTATACAACAGATGAGATAGCCCAATATCTCGTGAATGAACGCGAGTTGTGGTTTATTCCGGTAGTCAACCCCGATGGTTATGTGTACAATCAAACCATTGCTCCCAATGGTGGCGGGATGCACCGTAAAAACCGTAGAGATACCGGATGCGGCGACGGCACCCAGCGGGGAATAGATCTGAACCGAAACTATGGGTATGAATGGGGAGCCGATAATTCCGGTTCTTCACCCAACCCTTGTTCGTCAACATTCAGAGGTGATTCTGCTTTTTCTGAACCGGAAACCCAAGCGGTAAGAGATTTCATTTTTGCTAACGAATTTTCAAATGTTCAGCATTATCATTCTTACTCCAATGTGTTGATCCATTCCTGGGGGGATGGTTCTTTGCCCGCTGAACCGGACTTGACCACCATCAGAGAAATTGGATGGGAGATGACAAAATTCAATGGCTACCAAGTGGGCACAGGATATGAAACCATCGGTTATGGTGTTAATGGCGATGCGGTGGACTGGTCCTATGCCGATGCCGGACTCATTTCCTATACACCAGAAGTAGGTTCATACCAGGATAATTTCTGGCCACCTGAGAACAGGGTCATCCCATTATGTCAAGATCAGCTTTATTCTAACAAGATCTTTGGTTTTGTAGGCGGTGCTGATCATATCATTTATACAGCTGAGACAGAAGAACAACAGGGCGACACTATTCAATTCAATATCACCATCCAGAACCGTGGTTTACAGGATTCTGATGGTGATGTGCTGGTCGAGGCTTTGCCTTATAATAACACGAGTTCAATTTTAACCTATGATAATAATGCCGGTCCCTTAGCGGCACGGAGTACATCAACTATTAATATTTCTATGGTAGCAGCAGGGTCATTGCCTAATGGATCTGAAGTAGGTATGGTTATCACGCTCCATGATAACAGCAGTTTTGTAAGAACAGACACAGTAACCGTTATAACTGGGATACCAATGTCCATTTTCACTGATGATGCTGAAGAGGGAATGGGTCAGTGGTCGACATATAATTGGGGCATAGTCCTGTCAGATCCGGCAACTGGAGATCATGCCATAACAGATAGCCCCGCTGGAAATTATTCTAACAATGATGCTTCTGCTATCGCGCTTTCATCACCACTCAGTTTTACATCTGTTGATTACCCATTGGTTCGTTTTTCTGCAAAGTGGGATATTGAAAGCAATTATGATTTTGTTCGTTTTCAGATTTCCACAGATGGAATGCACTGGACATCATTGACTGGGTTATACACTGAAAGTGGTGCTGGCCAGGGGACACAAAATTCCGATGAACAGGGTTATGATGGCCAGTCAGGATGGGTTGAAGAAGAAGTTGATCTTTCAGCTTATGCAGGTGAGTCAGCAGTCTATTTTAGATTTATACTGACGACAGATGGTGGGGTTACGAGGGATGGTTTTTATTTTGATGATTTTTCTATTCAAGGTTATTTGAACTATTTGCCGGGAGATTTGGATGATAACGGTGATATCGATATTTTTGATGTGTTGAACATTGTTGAATTAATATTGAGCGATGATAATTTAAATGATTATCAACAAACCACAGCAGATGTGAATTTTGATGGCGAAGTCAATATTTATGATGTGCTGGCTTTAGTTGATATAATTCTTTCGAACTGATGAAAAAATACTTTTTATTTTTTATAATTCTGTCTATCGAAACTGCTACAGCAGAAAAATTATGGATATACTTTACTGATAAGGATCTGGCTGCAGATAATTTTATTACATTGGATGATAAAACACTTCAGCGTAGACAGAAAATAGGCCTGGGTCTAACGTGGTACGATCGTCCTGTGAGCATTGCTTATATTAAATCATTAGAGGAATATGGAGCAGTTATCTATCAAAAAAGCCGATGGCTTAATGCTGTTTCTATATCATCTGATATAAATATTATAAATGAAATTTCTTTTTTGCCTTTTGTTAAGAAAACTCATCCTGTAACTGTCTATAAAAAGAAGGATCTTGAGTTCGATGAGCAAAGCTCGTCTAGAATAATGACTGCTTCAAGTTCATTGGACTACGGTTATGCCCAGGAACAAATAGAACAAATAAATTGTCATACAGCTCATGATGCAGGGTACACCGGTCAAGGGGTACGCGTGTTGATCTTGGATACAGGATTCAATACTGAACGAAATGTGTTTGATTCTTTAGATATAATCGATGAATGGGATTTTATCAATAATGATGGCAATACAGCTAATGAGACTGTGGATGAGGACAATTATGGTCAACATAATCATGGCACGATGGTTTTTTCTACCTTGGCGGGATATGACCCCGGTAATTTAATTGGACCAGCGTTTGATTCAGAATTTTTGCTGGCAAAAACAGAAGACGTTCCCAATGAAAGTCAAGTAGAAGAGGACAATTATGTAGCTGCATTAGAATGGGGTGAGCAGAATGGCGCTGATGTTGCCTCATCCTCTTTAGGTTACCTTGATTGGTATTCCTATTGTGATATGGATGGCAATACCGGTGTCACAACCATCGCTGTAGATATTGCAACCTATCTGGGAGTTTTGTGTATTACATCTGCAGGGAATTGGGGTACTTCTGAACCGCCACCCGATCCATGCGATACCCTGTATTATTATATATCAGCTCCGGCAGATGCTGATTCTGTTATATCTGTCGGCGCTGTAAACAGTGAAGGTGATATCGCTTATTTTAGTTCCCATGGTCCCACATATGATGGTCGAATTAAGCCTGAAGTCTGTGCCCGGGGTGTTTCAACGTGGTGTGTGAATGCCAATAGCGATTCATACCGAACTGCCAGTGGAACATCACTATCCGCGCCACTGGTCAGTGGTGCAGCCGCTGTTATCTTGAGTGCCCATCCGGACTGGACACCCATGCAGGTTCGAGAGGCCATGATGATGACCTCCGACAGGGTTGATACACCGGACAATGATTATGGCTACGGCGTGATTAATGTAATGGCAGCCATTGACTATGAAACTTCAGCTATAGATGAAAACAGTATTCCTGATGAATTTTCAATATTGAATATATATCCGAATCCGTTTAACCCCACCACAACCATGCAGTTTAAGGTAGGAACAGATGGTCACACGTCTCTACATGTTTACGATATAACCGGGCATTTGGTGGAAACAATTATAAATGAAAAACTAATGGCCGGAGATCATTATTATAAATGGGATGCGTCAGGATTGTCCAGTGGTATTTATTTTATTCATATAAATTTACCAACCGGCAATATTACCCAGAAAATTACTTACCTTAAATAATCCTCTTCCCGACGAATATTATACTTGCCTCGGGCAGTATAATATAAGAACTTAGGTCTCGCCGAGGTTCTTTCTCATGAATAGAATTAAGCTAAATATATTTGCCTTGGGCATATTGTTCCCTTTTCTGCTTTTTGGAGCAGATATTGAGGGAAATACGTCCATTAAGCTTGATGCCTATGGCGGACCGGGCTCCATTTTATTGATATGGGACTTGCCTGAAAATGAAATCATCTCATCTATCCGTATTTTCCGCAGTAATGATATGATGTCTACCTATGAAATCATTGATCTTGACGGAATTATTACAGACCGCTATTTGGACAATGATTTGTTTACCCATGACCTATTATTTTACAGATTGGAGATGGAAACCATAGATAGCAGAATTCTTTCTAGTGCCTACCATACACCGGCATTTGCCAGGTCAATGGATACACAGCATCTTGACAAAATTATTGCGGAACTGGAGCAGTCATATCCTGTTACGTTTTCAGCTCGCAGCGAAATAACAGATATTCATGAGTTCGAGAGTGTCCTGATATATGATTTTATACTGAATCATATTCCTTCTGAAATTAGTCAAATGAATGCTCTGCAAATGTACTTGTTGATGGAAGAGATCAATTTTGACTCATTTTTAAATATACTTTCTGTTGAAGATTTCAAAGCGTGCACATTTTTGTTTGCTGATAATGATCCATCTGCATTACATGATTATATTGAAAATGCATTTAATGAACTTGAACCATTGTTTCGCCAGCAGGTTTTATTTGCTCCTGCTGAGTGGCATGATGAAAAATTAGATTTAATTGATATACTGAATAGAAAGTTTTCTTCAGCAATCGAAATTTATAGGGATGATTCCGCTTTTTTAGAGTCACTTCCGCCGGTACTCATTACAAACCTAGTGAAGGATTCAAGCGGCTTAAAAATAAGCATAAATCGATTTAGAGTTAATGAAAGTTCAATTGAATTACATATGAATGAAGAATCAATTTCCGTACCATTTGAATATAATGATTCTCAAATGATTTCAATCCCCAGTCATTGGGAATATGTTGAACTTCTGATCGCAGGTGATGTTGTCCAATCGTTGCCTGTCGTAAATGAAGAAGGGGTGCTCTCTATAGCTTTAGATGATCAATACATATTTTCGGATGAAATATTCGATTTGAAAACAATGCGGTCCATTCCAGAACAGGATTTTCAATTGAATGAAATCGCATACAATGCTATTGAGCAAAAACTCTCTGTGGAAATTGCCGGGAATTCAGATTGGTCAATACAATTAGGGCTTTTTATAAATGATTCATTATTGTGGGTATGGAATTCTGTGCCGGGTTTTGAAATGAGTTTTTTGGATTCGAATTGGGTATTGATGACGTCAAAAGAAAATGGCTGGCTACATCTTTGTCAAGTAAATGAAAATGACGCATGGAAGATATTGGAAAGCCGGCCGTTGCACCTGCAGGAATCGTTTCATGAAAGCAAAGTACCGGATTTAGGGACCTGGACGGCATTATCCTTTTCCACCTTTGGGGAATCAAATGACATTACCAGGTCGCAGCAGAATAAACAATTCATACCGGAGATATTCGCGCTCTACCAAAATTATCCAAATCCATTTAACTCCAATACCAATATCACATTTGACCTGTTGGATGAAGCAACTGTCAGTTTATATGTAGCGGATGCCAAGGGCAGAAAACTGCAGGTTTATTTGGATGAAATATTTCTGGAAAAAGGCTTTTATTCCTTTAACTGGTCCGCGGAATTTCAGTCCAGTGGAATATATTTTATTACATTACAGGCGCAAACAAGTGATTATCTGCCTGTAGCTATGAGTCGGAAAATGATATATTTGAAATAATTATTAAGAGGTAAGGTTATGCAGGAAAATCAATTTGATGATGAATTAAAACGTATGGATGAATTGGAACACGATAAGTCATCCGGTATCGGGGAAGGTGTTTCTCTGGATGACTCACTTTCCGGTTTAGCTCTGCCGCAGCCCATTGTTGTAAATGCAGGCACATCTCTAAGCAAAGCTATTCAAAAATTACAAAAGCGTTCCCTGGGCTGTCTACTGGTAGAACGTGATAGCAAATTGGTCGGCATCATGACCGAGCGGGATGTTCTGCTTAAGATTACAGGCAAGGGCATGAATTTCGATAAGGAAATTGTAGATGATTTTATGACAGCTAATCCCGAATATTTGCAAATGGAAGATGCTGTCGCTTATGCCCTGAATAAAATGGTGGTGAGCGGTTTCCGTCATGTCCCCATTGTCGATGATAATAAAAAATCCGTAGGTGTTGTTTCTCTTGTGGATATTGTGCAGCAGGTGGCCACTTCCTTAGGTGAAGAAATTCTCAATTTGCCCCCCATCCCGCAGCGGAAAGGTTTTGCCAGGCCTGAAGGCGGTTGATGAAACATCAACTGCTCATTATTTTTATAATCTTTATTCTTGGTGGCTGCGCCACTCATCCCACTGTCAGTACAACTCCCATGGCGCAAGGAGAGAAGCGCTATGGCTGGAGTTGGTCTGCGGAGAATGTCTTCCCTTACCTCTGGTACCGCTATGGACTGAGCGATAAGGATGATATCGGTATCCGGGTCGGCCCGGCGATTTATGGTACTGGATTTGATTACAGCAGGATCTTGTACACCAAAGACAATAAATGGGATGTGATGAATTTGGCCTGGAGTTTGAACCCCAATTATAATACCGACTTTACCTATTACAAATTCAAGCAGCGCGTTAATAAAGATGATACACCCGGGGCAATTTCCTGGTGGGGACTGCGCATGATGTATATTGCCAAAGGAATCACCGGTGGCTCCAGTTCACGAATCGGCTTCTTACTAGGTGGTCAGCCCAATGACAGATGGGGCTATGAAATAGGTTATAACCATGATTTTAGTTCCATGCCCATAACCAATATTTTTGATTTCAAATGGAATGATACTGTCAAGAATGATGTCAATCTCAAAAGGCGTTATGGAGACAAGCCTCATACTGATCCGGCTTCAGGGTTACCTACGGAATATTCACGGCTTACCGGTATTTCTTTCCGTGTTTATGTAAACCTGGAGATGACACCTCCGACCGCCGCAGACTAGCGCATTTAATTTAACCAGCTATGCCAGCAAAAAAATCTCCTGAATCCATAACACAGGATAGGCAGGGCTTAGTCCATAGAATTAACAGCCTGATTGCGCAAGCTGTAATAGCAGAATTTAATGGGCAGCCCAATGACCATCCGCTCATTGTTGTAAATGCGGTAAAAAATATTATTGGTGATGATAGAGGTAATCCCTCACAAAATCTTTTAAAAATGTCTGAAAATTATATAAATCAATTTTCCAAAAGAGATGACGATGAACACATTTTAAATAACGTAATAAAAGCCGGTTTTGGGATGACAGTTTTTGTTGATGAAGTTGAAGAAGCTCTTATGTCTGGAAATAAAGAAGCAGCAGAGTTGGAAACGGCTAAACAATTGTTAGCTTCCGATAAATCATCAGCCATACTTGAGTTGCTGACCGAATTAGCACTGCATGATATCGCCTCACTAGGATTATTCACATATCATTGGTTACGGAGTTATCAATTCCTCCAGGATAAAGAAATGTTGTGGGCTTATGCCCGCTCAATGATAAATGAAATTTTCAAAGGTCATTTGCAACAGCAAACTCCAGTGATATCACAAAAGCCACAAGATCATTTAAACGCTGTTTTATCAAATAAACTCCACGGATTATGGCCAACATTTTCTGCTATGGACAGGCTATGGGATTGTGATTATATACGCATTGAAAGCTATAGAAAATCAATTTCATCCTGGCTGGATAAACGAGCATTTAAAAATGCTGAAGTTGCAGAAACGGATTCAACAGGATTAACTGATTATATCAATAACAGCGGCCGCTTTTTTATTGATTTGGCAGAGGATATAATTGACAATCATAAAGGGCATGTTGCTGTTGTAAAGATTATTGAACTGGAAGGTTTACGGGGTATTGCAAAAACATCCGCACCTGAATCATTTCCCCGAATCGCTCAATGTATTAATTTTACAGCCTCTTGATCATGCTAATCGGTTCTTATCAACTCTACAGCATAGAAACCAGTGAATTTGCCTTGGACGGCGGTGCCATGTTTGGTATCATCCCAAAACCACTTTGGGAAAAAGAAGTGCCAGCCGATGAACAGAACCGCATTACCATGGTTACGCGCTCACTACTCTTGGTCAGTGATGATCACAAAATAATTGTGGACACAGGCAATGGTACGAAATGGCAGGAAAAATTCAGGGATATTTACCGCATCGAACTGGATAATCTGAATTTGGAAAAGTCCTTGGCCAAGTACAACTTTACTCCAAGGGACATTACAGATGTATACTGCACTCATCTCCATTTTGATCATGTAGGCGGAAACACAAAAATCGTTGCGGGAAAACTGGAACCAGTTTTCCCAAACGCGACTTATTGGGTGCAAAATGAAAACTGGGAGTTGGCCAATTCACCCAGCGAAAAGGATGCTGGCAGTTTTATGAGTGCTGATTGGTCAGTCTTGTTAGAAAATAATATGATACATTTTGTTGATGGTAAGGAGTCATTTCTTCCTGAAATAGAAAATCATTTAACCTATGGACACACTACAGGTTTGATGCATCCCATTATTGGTGATTCAACGAATAATCTCATATATATGGCAGACCTCATCCCCATGGCGGCGCACATTCCATTACCCTGGGTGATGGCCTATGATATCCATCCGGCACAGACTGTACAGGAAAAGGGTGAAATTTTGCCAACAATTGTGGATGAAGAATGGATCATCTTTTTTGAACACGATCCCGTTCATCAAGCGGCAACAGTTCAATTCGATGGCAAACACTATAGATTAAAAGATTCGGTGATTATCAGTGCATGATGAAGCCAGGATGGAAGATCTGTTTTTACGGGGTTTGGAAGCTTACCACAGTGGTGAATATTTTGATGCCCATGAACATTGGGAAGATCTATGGTCCGATTATCATTTTGAAGACAGACGATTTATTCAGGGCTTGATCCAAATGTCAGTGAGTTTTTTTCATCTCCAAAATAAAAATCTTAATGGCGCTAAAGGGTTGCTGCGCAAATGCCTGGAAAAATTTGATGATTATTCAGGAGTACAGAGAAATATTGATGTGGACAGTTTGAAAGAATGCTTAATAACAATCCAAAAGGAATATGTTAAAATTGATAATTCCTCTAATTTTAACTGGGACTTAATACCGGAGTTGATTTAACGATGAATGTAGGCTTATTTATTAAAGATTTTGAATTGGGAACAAAAGTTTCGTCCAAACTAACTGAATTGGATTCTACCTTTAAATTCTGTGAGAAGAATGCAGATCTATCTGAAAATACAAAACTGGTGATTATTGACCTCGACAACAGAGAAACAGGGAATGAATTTTTTATCCATCAAATGGCGACTGATCGAAAAGGTATTCGGATCGTCGGCTACATGAAACAGGTGTTAAAAGAGCACCATGAAAAGTTCAAAACAGCTGGCTGCACCGTTATATTACCGCGTTCATCATTGGTAAAAAATCTGTCTACATTTATTGAAAAGTAATGCGGGAAAGTAAAGCCCGAAAAATTAAACGCGCAGTAAAAGTCGTTCAATTACTCTATAAGGAATATCCCAATGCCAAATGTTCACTAAATTATAACAGTGTTCATGAATTATTGGTGGCCACAATTTTATCAGCGCAATGCACGGATCATCGTGTCAATATTGTTACGAAAGATCTATTTAGGAAATACCGTTCTCCTGAAGATTACGCCTATTGTGAAGTAAATGAGTTAGCTGATAATATCCATTCCTGTGGCTATCACAATCAAAAAGCACGCAGTATCCAAGGCGCCAGTTTAAAAATTGTGGAAGAGCGCAATGGTATTGTCCCCGGTACAATGACAGAGTTGATAAAGCTGCCGGGTGTCGGACGTAAAACCGCTAATTGTATTTTGGGTGAATATTATGGTGTGCAGTCAATGGTTATTGATACACATATGGTAAGGATTATGAATCTATTAGGGTTTACTCAATCAAGGGATCCAAAAAAGATAGAATTTGAACTGATGGACATATTTGAAAAAAAAGACTGGGTAAAATTGACTCACCTGGTAATAGATCACGGTAGAGCGGTGTGTATCGCCCGGAGACCAGAATGCAGAAAATGTATTTTGAATGTTCTCTGTCCGTCGGCAATCAATTAAATAAAACTCATTTGTACCCCAATTATTACTTGTTAATTTAAAAGTGTTAAAACATTTGTATTATACAAATATATAAAATGCAATTTCTCACAAAAACATTCCATTTTTGTGCTGCTCACCAGTATGGGCATGCAAATTGGAGTGCAGAAAAGAACGTAGAGATCTTTAAAGAAGATGCCAAGGTTCACGGCCATAATTATATCCTGGAAGTGACCGTTAAAGGTGAAGTAAATCCAGATACAGGATTTATTGTTGATTTATATCATTTAAAACAATTAGTTCAAGAAGACATCATAGCTGTAGTTGATCATTCGCAAATTGAAAAGGATATTCCCTGGTTTATGAATAAACAGCCGTCTACTGAAAATATAGTTGTTTTTATTTGGGAGACAATTGCACCAAAACTTCAGGGTGCTGAATTGCATCGTATTCGCTTACGCGAAACTCCTACTATAACGACTGATTATTATGGGCCTAACTGCTGCTGATGGATTTCAAAAACAGATTGTACCTGATATTAGCAGGTATATTTATTGCATCCTTGGTGTGTTCAAACCTCATTTTTCAAAAATTTTTTACTTGGACACCGTTTGGAATTTATACATTTGAGATTTCAGTAGGCATATTGCCATACCCCATAACGTTTTTAGTAACCGATTTAATTTCAGAATTATTTGGCAAAAAAAAAGCAGACCAGGTTGTCTTTGCAGGTTTAGCAGCTTCGATTTTTGTTATGGGTATTATTTTATTAGCCGATACTGTACCACAAACTGAATGGTCGCCGGTTGATTCAGAAACGTTTAACCGCGTCTTTGGACTTTTTGGGCCGGCGGTGTTTGCTTCCATGGCAGCGTATTTAACTGCACAATTCATCGATATCAGAATGTTTCATTTTTGGAAACGCCTGACCAAAGGGAAGCATCTCTGGTTAAGAAATAATGCCTCTACTATTGTCAGCCAGTTTGTTGATACAGCTGCAGTTTTATCATTACTTTGTCTTGCCGGAGTGATTGAATGGAGTCGCTTTTTGCCATTATTAGAAAACGGATTTTTATTTAAGGTGCTTGTTGCTCTTTTGGATACGCCTATTATTTATGGTGTGATCCAATTGTTAAAAGGGAAAGTCGACATTGCACCTTACCAGGAAGGAATTGCTAATGAAGGATCATAAAAAACTAAAAGAAATAACAAAATCATTATTGAGTGAAATTGGTGAAGACCCAACGCGTGCAGGATTAATCAATACACCGGAGCGTGTTGCAAAAGCTTGGGATTTCTTTTCCCAGGGTTACCGTGCCAATGTTGAGGAAATCGTCAATGGTGCTATTTTTGAAGAAGACTGCAGTGAAATGGTTATAGTGCGGGATATTGAGTTTTTCAGTATGTGTGAACACCATATGATTCCGTTTTTTGGCCGCTGCCATGTGGGTTATTTGTCAAACAAAAAAATCATTGGTTTATCTAAAATACCAAGAATCGTAGATGCTTTTTCACAACGGCTTCAGGTTCAGGAACGCCTGACAAGCCAGATTGCAGAAACGCTTATGGATATCCTGGATCCCATCGGTGTGGGTGTGGTCATGGAAGGAAGGCATTTATGCATGCAGATGCGGGGTGTGGAAAAGCAAAACAGTTTTGCAACAACTTCAGCCATGCTGGGCCAATTCCGGGACTCCGCCGAAACACGGTCTGAATTTTTAAGCATAATAAGAATGAGGCAATTTTAAAATGGTATTAGCAAATACACCTAAACCACCCTATTACGCCGTCATTTTTACTTCCCAGCATACTGGCAAAGAAAAAGAAGAATATGAAAGAACTTCTGCTAAAATGGTCGCTTTGGCTAATAAACAGCCGGGGTTTTTAGGAGTTGATTCGGTTCGTGACGAATCTGGCAAGGGTATCACAAGCGTTTACTGGAAAGATAAAGAATCCATTGCCGCCTGGCGTAATCATCCTGTACATAAGAAAGTCAAAAAGCGCGGAAGAGCAATTTGGTATGAAAATTATTTCCTACGAATAGCAAAAGTAGAAAAAGACTATGGCAAAATTTGATATTGCAGTTTTAGGCAGTGGACCCGGTGGTTATGTGGCTGC
>CATMBH010000011.1:0-15169 GCA_950063985.1 uncultured Fidelibacterota bacterium | reverse complement strand
GATAGATAAAGATTGATATTATCAATATATAATAATTACATTAATACAAATTACTATAAAGTATAATAACGCTGTGCAGAGGAAAAACAATCAAAACCATCCTATCATCAAGTTTATAAGTACTATTTTTGTTCTTTTTACCTTCATTATTGCACAATCAGCTGATAAAACACAAAGTATTTCTTTTTACTCTGGAGCGAGTATCCCCGTATTAGGATTAGATAATTGGTATGGATCAACACCCATTTACGGAATCCAATATGCTTTTCAGGAAAATGATGTGACTGAAATTATTTTTGAATTTCATTATCATAAATACAATCATGGATCGATCGAAGATAGAAAATTTAAATGGATTGTTGATTACAATGATTATTTAAGCAAAGAGGCAAACGCTCATATGATCTGGAATGATTTTATCTTAAAGTCACGAAAATCTCTGCGCGATAAAACATTTACTTTTTCCGGAAAACAATTCATTCCGACATTATCCTACGGGATTGGATTTTATAATTATACGCATAGAGTAAAAGGTCTAATCTATCCCGGACAGTACAACCCGCCTTTGGATGAAACTAAGTTAATGGATCCAATTACAGACAGACGGGTGGCTTGGGGCGGAAACCTTGGAATCGGTGGATATACGGCTATCAATGAAGTAATAAAGCTGCGCATCGGTTTAAATTACCACGCTGCAATTGGTTATTTACGTTCTTTCGAGGATTGGGGCTTATTTGAAGTTGTACCATTACAGTTTTTAACATTTGAATTAGGTATTGTTTATACTTATTGAAAAACTTAACAAAACAAAGGAGAGAATAATGAAAAAAACGATAACAACAATAATAGCTTTCATGGTTTTGCAAACAAGTATGTTTGGCTGGCATGAAAGTTTTACAACAGACGCTACTCCAGACGCTTCCGGGGATATCGTAAGTGATCTTAATTGGAGTTGGTGGGGCTGGGGAGGCATTGAAGTAACAAATGGCGAACTAGTTTTAACAGTGCCTGATCCTGGGACTGATCCTTTTGATCTGAACACCTGTTGGGTTCAAATCGATCAGTCAATTGATGCTAATGCTGAAATTACACCGGGCGATTTTGAAATTTGGATTAAAATGAAAATTTCCACTGATGGAACCCCTGATGGTGATGATCAATTTCATGCAGCTATTGCAATTGACCCTGATTTTTTATCCAATCTTAATGTTTATACCTCGGCTGTTGTGCCAGCTGCAAATATGGTTGGTGGATATTATTTCGCCACAGATGAATTCTCTTCTGGCACCAGTGCGGCTGTTACTTATGATTCATGGTTTTGGGAAAAAATCGTTGCCAGCGGCGATACAGTTTCCGTTTGGACTTTTGCAGATGGAGATTCACCAAGTGATGATGCACAGCATGTATTCACCACCGAGAATGTTACTAATGCAGCACCTACATTTATTATTGTGGGGGCATTTAACGATGATTCCAGTTCGGTACACATTTCAGATGTGTATTATAATGAAGCGCCAGCACTTGGTATTGGTGATAACGTAACCATTGCTTCTGGTTATGAATTAAACCAGAATTATCCCAACCCTTTCAATCCAGTTACACATATTAGTTATACTATACCAACATCTGGTCAAGTAAAACTTACGATCTACAATGTACTGGGTGAAAAAGTAAGCACATTGGTCAATGATGTAATTACACCGGGAACGCATACAGCGACCTGGAATGCGGAAAATATGCCTTCAGGTGTTTATTTCTACCGGCTTGATGCAGGCAGTTTCTCACAAACAAATAAACTGTTACTCATCAAATAAACGCTTTGTGAAACCGCCCTGATTAATCGGGGCGGTTTCTTCAATTCACAAAAAAACAAATAAAAAATATTGTGAAGAAAGTTCTTCTTACGCTAACAATATTTTTCTTATTCATCTCTTCAGTATTATATGGTGGCATTACCGGTAAAATTAATGGTCATATAAAAAATCAAAATGGCATGCCATTGCCGGGTGCAAATATTATTTTGGAAGGAACCAATCGGGGTGCTGCAGCTGATAAAAATGGATATTATCTTATATTGAATGTTGCACCGGGGTCATACAGTTTAACAACTCAAATGATTGGTTATCAATCCGTCACTATTACTGATTTAAAAGTGAACCCTGACAGAACTTCACTTGTTGATTTTTCTCTTTCTGAAAAAGTGTTAGAGGGTGAGCAAATTATTGTTACAGCAGATAAACCAAAGGTGCAGGTTGACAGAACCTTCAGCGAATATATAATAACATCCGAAGATATCCAACGCTCTGTCATGGTCAAAAGTGTGGGCGATCTCATCTCTCTTGAGCCCGGTATGGATATTAATGGTCGCGGCATGATCCGTGGGGGTGATATGAATTCCATTGCTGCTGATGTCGTTTATTATGTTGATGGTGTAAAAATGATCAGTAATGACGGATTAAGTCTTCACAATTATACAGGTGTAGGAAAATACGACATCGAATCAATTTCAATAATAACTGGTGGATTAAGTGCGGAATATGGGAATGCCCAGGCTGGTGTTATTAATATTGTCACCAAAGAGGGATCCAAAGATTTTCATGCTATCATAGAGTACACAAATGAATTGCCCGGTAAGTATCACTGGGGTCCCAATTATTTTGAATCTGCCGAGCATAGAGGTCATATGCAATGGGATGACCAAGAATGGGTGAGTGAAACAGACAGCCTTACCGGAGAACTTGTACATAAAAAAATTGACTATATCCAAAATTGGGGGTACGCTATTCAGGGCAACCTTTCGGGACCAATAACAAATAACATATCTTTCTTTCTGGGGGGACGTACAAGCCACGGCGCAGTAAACGGTATAAGTCCCCTGATTCACTCGGCTGATAATAACGACGCTACATGGAAATTATCTTTTAATCTTCATCCAAAAATTACTTTCAAACTTGGGGGTATGTACTCAAGCAGTTGGGGTTTTAATTCCGGTGGAGGCACTGCCGGTATTCGCAGTGGAGGAAAAGAAATTTTCCTACCTATGAATGAGGCTGCCGCAGGCAGAACAGTTAATACTGACCAAATGAATTATCTGTCTTTTACACATATGCTGAGTGAAAAAGCGTATTATGAATTGCGTATATCAAATTCAATCAATACCCAAACATCTGAAGATACTCCTGATTCAACAACTGATATACGCCAGGATGAAGAAGGCTGGTTTTACCTTCCACGTAGAATTAATGCCTTTAGTAAAGGTGAACGTAAACGATTTGGTATAAAATTTGATTTCTCAACACAGATCAATCAAAATAATTTGCTCAAAACCGGTTTTGATTATACAGATTACAATGTATGGGCATTCAACTATAAAGATGTTTTAAATAATAGATCATTTTCATACATAGGAAACAAACACAAACTAGAAACACCCATAAACCCAAAACAATTTGCTTGGTATATTCAAGATAAAATGGAATACAAGGGATTAGTAGTAAATGCTGGAATACGCATGGACCGTTTTGATCCAAATATTAAATATCCTGTTACGACAGCCATGGGCGCTTCAGATTTCTATTTTAACACATTCACGCGATTCAATTATGATTCCCTTGAGGCGTTTGGTTTACTAAAGAAAGTTGAACCTATCACTGCTTGGAGCCCAAGGATTGGAGTTGCTCATCCCATCACAGACCGCTCCATGATTCGTTTTTTCTACGGGCATATATATCAATTAGCCAGTTTCTATACCCTCTATGGAGAATCTTGGTCAAATGATGGTACCAGAGATAGTGACATCAATGGAAATGGAATAATAGAACCAACAGAAATATATAATACGATTAAAGAAGGGAATTATGGAAATCCTCGTCTGCAATATGAAAAAACGATCAGTTTTGAACTAGGCTTTGACTGGAATTTTTATTCTGATTATATATTAGCATTATCTACTTTTTACAAAAGTTCCAATAATCAAGTTACGAGCCCAGGAGCTGTACAGTTGAATTGGTGGGATCCTGCAAAACAGATGTTTGACTTTCAATTCACCCATATGGCGGGGAATGGAGTTCATGAAGATATTCAAGGATTTGAATTTAGCTTAAAGAAAAATTTTAATCAAAACTTTGGCTTTAATGTATCTTATAATTTACAATGGGCGGTACAGGGAGAAGCCGGAATGGGCAGTCAATTCTGGATACCGGATTCACAGTTTATTGTGGATGGGCATTTCTGGACTCAATATATTTCCAATGAAGATGGCACGGAAAGTCCTCGTCCTCTATTCCCGGCCTTTTTAGTTAATTCTTACGCTACGAAAGCAAATACATTTATTGATTCACTAAGATCTCTGGGATTAGATCCCCAACAATTAGACTCAACAGGATTATGGGTTGTAGAATTTTGGGGCGGGACTGAAGAACAACCAAAACCGGATGCAGATATCCGCAGTTATGGCAAAGCGCAATTATTCTTTTCAACACCTGATAAATTTGGGCCTTGGGGATTGTTGGGAAATATTACAGTGAACATGATATATAAAATGTCCACTGGAACACCATTTGACTATTCTCCCCCAAGGAAACCAAATGAATGGCGGAATGGTCCGCTAACATCTCGTACTGATTTAAGTTTTGAAAAAGTGTTTTTTAGTAAAGGTACTTATCAAACTACATTTTTTGTTCAAGTCTCAAATCTGTTCAATCAAAGAGATATCCGCGGTGACGGTAGTTTCAAATCCATTTACGGAAGTGAATACATCCGCTGGGGAATGGAATCACCCCGTCCCGATAATGAGCTCTATCAAGAATATGGTGATTTTTATGCTAATTCTAGATACCACGGTTCTCCAAGAGAAATTAAAATTGGAATTCGATCATCTTTCTAATCAAGTAATATTATTTGGATGAATAGGAAAACAAATCATTTATTATTTTTTACAATTATCCTTTTAGGATCATTTTTCAAACTTTCTGCGCAAGCTGACCCTGTGGCTGGATTTTCTCCCAGATTGTTAACCAGGGCAAAACTTTGGGATACATTCAGGAATAATGGACTACAGGGTGGCGGAAATACTCCTAGATATCAGAGCCATGATCAAACCACATTAGAATATCCCGGGAATGCTGGAAGAGCACAGGATTTCATGGAATATTGGCTTGATGTAGAAGCATACATTAATGGAGATCCAAACTTAATTGACGTTTCTCGCGTATGTAACCCGCAAAATGCTCGAGGAGTTGGTCTCTGGGTCTTATCTGTTGCAAACGAAAACGATACACTTGTTTCCTATTCCGGCCCCCGTGATGTTTCATATGATATCGATGATAAACGATATACCATGAATGGTTCTGTTGAAGAAGCGTTGGGGGACTCCTCATGGCCAAATATTGAACGTTCAAATTATTCACCTTATCATTATTCTGTTCAAGGTAATGAGCCCATAGAAATCCATAATTACATTCATGGAAAATATATACCTGATGATGAATTTCCAGAGGAAATAATCATAAGTCAGTGGGATAATAAAATGGGGATTACCACCACAAGAAAAGCATATGCTTGGAGTTATCAGGAATATGACGATTTTATAATGCAGGAGATCATTTTTGAAAATACCGGTTCAAAAAACCTCTCTGATACTTTTTTTGCATTTATGAATAGTTTTAGTGTTTCTAGTGGTGGCCACCAATGGGCGAAAGGCAATGGCATGGGCTGGAGCGACTGGCGAGTAAATCGTGAATCAGCCCAGGATGATTGGTTGTTATATACAGGTGCAGCAAACTATGAGGCTGATAATCCCGAGAGTACTGCAGTGTATAATGAATTAGTATTTTGTTATCAAAGGGATGACGACTGGCTAGGAACATCTTATGATGATACTGGTCAACCATTTATAGCAACATTTGCAGATTTCAATAGCTATAATGAATATCAAGGACAAGCAGATAATCAGTTGATGGGCTACCAATACATAGGTTTTGGCCCAATTGATCTACAACCTCCCTTTAAAAATGATCCAGAGGAAACATATGTAGCACCTGAATCATCGAATCAACCCTATGCGTTTAAATGGTGGAAAAGCGGCGACAGTAATCAATATGATTATGAGGAACCCAATCAATCCAGACACACAGAAAAAGAAATGTATCGTATGCTGACTGATATTTCAGATGGAGCTATTGCTGAAAATCCTGATTCATCTATGCTGGTTACCCATGCCATGGTCTTCGGTCCTTATACATTAAACCCTGGAGAAAAAGCAAAAATTGTGATTGCATTTGCAGCTGGCTCTGGAGCTGATTGGTATGACAAAGATGAATTTTCCTGGTCGAAAGAAGCTTCCGCTAAATTTGAGTTAAAAGATGGTGAACACTCAATTATTAGAAATTTCAAGAAAGCTCTATTCGCTTATGATATGGGCTTTGATGTACCTGACCCGCCTCCAGATGTTAGTGTTACATTTCATAATAGCCCCTCTGGCAATACGATCCTCACTTGGAGTGATAAAGCTGATTCCGCACGAGATCCTGATTATAATGGGGATGAAGCATATGATGTTGAAGGATACCGAGTGTATCGATCATGGCCGCCTTCATTCGATTGGCATTATGGCCCTTGGGAGTTTGTGGAAGAAATTACCTTGAAAGATGAAAACTATTACGATTCTTCTAAAAGGAAATACACATTTCACGATGAAGAATCTTTTGCAGGTTATAATTATTATTACAGTGTTAGGACATTTGATTCAGGACATGATCATTGGATAGATAAATATGGTATTGATCATGGTCCTGTTCCATCTTATGAAAGTGGTTTTGCTTCACCAGAACAAAAAAATATGGTTGCTGAAACACCCTTCCAACCATCAGCTCCAATCTATGATCAAATGGCAGAGCAAATCAGGGTTGTACCTAATCCATATAGATTGGATTTTTTAGATCCCGCACATATGTACCCTGATGTAGCTGATCCTTATAAAATTAGGATAATTAATTTGCCAAAACATTGTATGATAAAGATATTTTCTGCATCAGGCGACCTTGTATATGAAAAAGAACATTCAAAAGCTACTTCTGCAGAATCTTCATGGAGACAAAGTACAATTTCTTTTTCCGGGCGAGTTGTCAGTGGAATCTATTTTTGGGTTGTGGAATCATTAGACCCTGCAAGTTTGGGTCAAGTCCAAAAAGGTACGTTGGCAATTGTTAAATAAACAAATATATGAAATCATTTATTAACAATAAGTATTATTTCTTTTTGATCACTTTCTTTTTGATCATTTGCTCTTCTCTGTTTGCAGAAAATGAATTTAAGCGATTAGGAAAATCAGGTTTTTCATTTTTAAAAATAAGCCCCTCGGCTCGAGCAGCAGGTATGGGGGATGCATTTACAGCAGTTGCAAATGATGTTACCACAATCTTTTTTAATCCTGCAGGACTTACCAATGTAAAAAATATTGATTTTAGTTTTAATCATACAAACTGGATAGTCAACTCCAAACTCTTCTCCGGTGTAATTGGTTTTCCCTTGGGCGCTAAAGGCGTCCTAGGTTTAAGTATAATTAGATTTGCAGCTGAAGAATTTGAAGAAACAACCGTTTTTGAACCAGAAGGAACAGGAAAATTTATTCAAGTCGGTGATATTGCTATCGGTGTAGCTTACGCCATCAGATTGACTGATCGATTATCTTTCGGTATTAAAGGGCAATATATTGAAGAATTTATTGATGATGATAAAGCTAAGGGTTTTGCATTTGATTTTTCAACGTATTATCTGTCAGGATTCAGGGATCTATCAATTGCAATGGTGATGAAAAATTTTGGTCCAGATGCAAAATTTTTAACAAAAAAATTCAAACTCCCCCTTTATTTTAATATTAATACAGCTATGAGTGTGATTGGAGAACAAGGTGGCCCCATGCAATTGTTAATATCAGCAGAAAGCGCATTTGCCACTGATTATCGTGATCGATACCATGTTGGTTCAGAACTTTGGATTGCAGATATGCTTGCTTTGCGTGGTGGATACAAATTCTTTTATGATACTGAAGATTGGACGGTCGGAGCTGGTTTGAAGATAAAGTTGGGCCATCGAAAAGTTATTATTAATGTAGCGTATTCAAACTTTGACGAATATTTTGAACCACCTTTACGTGTCTCTATCGGAGGATCTTTTTAACTTATATTTTTCGCTAGTCAGCTAATACTTGATAATATTTTGTGTCATAAAGGCTGATATTTATAATTCAGATTTTTCTGGGGACTAATTAGATGAATCAAGCAACTCTGTATGACAATACACTGGATTGATTTAACTTTTCTTATCGGGTATTTCATTCTTGTTGTCGGAATGGGTCTCTACTTCTCAAGAAAAAATGTAAATACTGAAGAATATTTTCTAGGTGGTCGTTCTTTTTCTGGCTTGGTATTAGGGTTAAGTCTTGTCGGCACATCTATAAGTTCTATCACGTTCCTATCATATCCAGGAGATGCATTTAAAACTTCATGGATTCGTTTTATTTTAACATGGTCTTTGCCTATCGGAGTATTTATTGCTGCTTATATGTTTCTTCCCTTTTTTCGCCGCAAAAATGTTACTACTGCTTATGAGTATCTCGAAGATCGTTTTGGTCCTTCAGTACGAGTATATGGCGGAGTTACATTTATTTTAGCGCAGTTATTCAGAATTAGTATGATTCTTTACCTGGTTTCCATGCTAATGCACGAAATGACCGGTATTTCAATAACGTTCAGCATATTGATAAGTGGTGTGTTTGTTGCTCTCTACACTGTAATTGGCGGAATAAAAGCAGTGATCTGGACAGATGTTATCCAGACAATATTACTTGTGTTGGGGGGTTTGTTATCTTTGGGAATCATCATTCATCATGTGCCGGGAGGATTGAGTCAAATTTTATCCGTAGCAATTGCAGATGGAAAACTTTCATTCTCTGAACTTACAGATTCTGGTCTTAAACCTATTAAATGGAATTTTTCACTGACTACCAAAACGGGTTCAATGCTTTTTCTTGTTGGGCTCACCAGTTGGTTGACTGAATACTGTGCGAATCAAAATACAATCCAGCGATTCGCAGCAGCAAAGAATACGTATGAAGCCAGAAAAGCGATGTTTGTTTGCGTTGCTTCCAGTTTACCGATCTGGGCTTTTTATATGTTTATCGGTACCTCGCTGTATGTTTTATTTAAAATTTCCCCAACGATTGAAACAGTTGAAATGTTGAATGGAGTTCGTAAAGCTGAACAAATATTCCCGTATTTCATCATGAATTACCTCCCTGTGGGACTCACTGGCCTGGTAATTGCGGCTGCCATGGCTGCCGCAATGTCGTCTTTAGACTCCAGTATCAATGCGATCTCAACTGTTGGTATAGTCGACATTTATCGCAGGCATTTAGTCAAAAACCGTAATGATGGCCATTATCTGCGTGTTGCCAAGTTCATCGCCAGTGGCACAGCTGTTTTTATGATTGTGGGGGCCATCATCCTTCATTCATCAAATACTAAAACCCTGCAGGACACATTGGTTATTTTTACATCGTTAACCGGTGGCGGGCTACTGGGGCTTTATCTGCTTGGCTTTATTACTAATAGGGGAAATGTGAAATCAATCTGGATTGGATTAATCATCACTATTTTGTTCACATTGTGGACTATTCTTGCAAAATACAGTTTGGTACCTGAATGGATGCATGCTCCATTTGATTTATATTATACGGGACTAATCGGCAATATCGTAATGTTTGCCATCGCATTAATTGCTGCAGTCTTACTGACAGATAATAAACGTAATTTGAAGAACCTGACTATTTGGAATAAATAAAAAAGTTGTGAAAGTTACATGATGAAAAAAATTGAGAGTCATTTTAAATGCATTTAAGAATTATTTTTCAAAAATATTTTCTTTATTTACTTACAATCTGTATTGGAGTAATTCTCTTTTCATGTTTTGATCATTCTAAACAACCATTTGATATCCAAGGCCACCGAGGCGCTCGCGGGCTGGCGCCTGAAAATACGATTGCAGGATTCCGCCTGGCTATTCATTCAGGTGTAACAACTTTAGAATTCGATATTGGCGTAACAAAAGACCATATCCCTGTTATTTTCCATGATACATCAATCAATTCAGATATTTGTTTAAATCATGACGGTTCTCAAATTTTAACTAATTCTATGAATCATCCTCCTTTTATAAAAGACCTGACACTATCAGAAATCAAATTATTTGATTGCGGCTCCTTAAACCCTAATATATCTCGATTCCCTGAACCGCCAAGAAAGAATATTCCCGGTGAAAAAATACCTACTTTACAGGAATTATTCGATTTACTTGGCGAGTATCCTGAAAAAAATATATGGTGTAATATCGAATTAAAAACAAACCCCAATTATCCGGAAACACTACCAATTCATGATTTTGTTGATACTGTATTGGATGTGATTGAAACTAATGATCGTGTGTCTCGAGTAAATATTCAATCGTTTCAATGGAATATACTAGAATACGTGCGCACTCAACAACCTGGTATTGTTTTAGCAGGACTTTTAGGACAATCATCTTATAAAGCTATAAATGATTCTATTTCTTCACCATGGCTCAATGGAATTCATTTTGACCAAATAGGCGGTACATCATTAGCTGTTCTTTTAGAAGCAAAGCACTATATAGATATTTTTTCACCGTCTTGGAAACTTGTAACACCCTCAGAACCATTATTTTTAGGCAGCAGTATACACGAAATTCAGGAGGCTGGATTCAAAGTAATTCCCTGGACCGTAAACAAGACTCATATAATGAAACAGCTCATTGTAGAGGGAGTTGATGGCATCATTACAGATTATCCTGATAGCCTTAAATTAATCTTGGATGAATTAGATATCCCTTAAGAAAGAGATCAAGGTTTGGATTGAATGATTAAAAAAATAATGTTAAGTACATTTACAATATTATTAATCCTGGGTTTAGCAACGATCACACCAGTTGATCGGACACATGTGCATGAGACAGGATATTACCAAAAGGCGGTGGCCAGGTTAGACAGCCTGCTAGCAGCCCAATCGAATACTACAGGTTCCTATTTCAAAGCCGGCTGGGCAAAAACAAATATGACTCCCTCCTATCCAGTACCCTTGTCTGGATACGGTGATCGAAAAGGTGCATTATCCATTGGCGTACACGATTCAGTCTGGGTTAGAGGATTCGTTTTTGATAACGGTGTGAATAAAACAGCATTGATCACTCTAGACGCTTTGCTTGTTCCTCCCTCAGTGACATATGAATTAAAAAAGCGATTGCCGGAAATTGATTTTTCCCCTGAGAATGTATTTTTGTCTGCGACACATACCCATTGCTCCTATGGCGCCTGGGCTGATAGCTGGATTGGAAATCAATTTGCCGGTGAATTCGATCAACAAGTAGTCGATGATATATCTGATGCTATCATATCAACAATTCAAAAAGCTCTTTATAATGTTGATCATGCTAAGCTAGGATTCAGCAAATATGATGCAGGTGAATTAATCCATAATAGATTAGTAGGTGAAAAAGGGATTATTGATCCTTGGTTTCGATTAATAAAAATCCAAAAAGAATCAGGTGAGATTGGACTCATTACAACATTTGCCGCCCATGCTACCTGTTTATCTGGAAGTGAAATGAGATTTTCGAGAGATTATCCTGGAACTTTGGTGGATTCATTGGAAACATTACCCAATGTTGAATTTGCTGCATATTGTGCAGGGGGTGTTGGAAGTCATCGTCCGGCTAGTGGCGGATTTGGGCAGTTTGAGCGAATGTCATGGTTGGCATCAAAATTGAAGAGTAAAATTTCTTCTGATTATTCACTCATCCCAGTTTATACTGAATTAAATATGGATGCATTTCAGTTTGATTTACCTCTTCGTGAGCCACATTGGAGGATCAGTACTAATTGGCGATTGAGGCCTTGGATTTTTAATCTTTTAAATGAACCTACTCCGCATTACATATCCATATTAAAAATTGGTAATATTGTTTTAGCCGGCACTCCCAGTGATTTTTCAGGAGAATTAATTCCCGAAATCGAATATGTTGCTGAACCGCTGGGCATTGATTTTATCGCTACCAGTTTCAACGGTGGATATGTGGGCTACATAACCAAGGATAAGTGGTACGACCTGCATGAATATGAAACATTTATTATGAATTGGTTCGGACCTTACAACGGTGCCTATTTCGTTGAAATTATTCAGCGTTTAATTCAATTAAGTTCATGAAAATTTTAGGGCAGTTTGTACTTACAATTTGGTTATTATTTACAACAATCAATGCCCAGGCGGATATGATTGATGGTTACACCCCGCGAAACTCAACCCGGGGTAAAATGTGGTCAACTTACAGGAATAATGGCTTGGAAGGTGGCGGCAATCGAAATGATTCAGGGAGTCATTCACAGGAAAGCTTAACTTACCCGGGTAATATGTCGAGGGTCGGATTAGACTTTATTGAATATTTTCTTGATGTTGAAGCATATATTAGCGGTGACCCCAATGTAGTAGAAATGCCGCGTGCAACTATCGCCCAAAGTTCTAGGGGGCAAGGTGTTTGGATTTTAGCTGTCGATGAAACGAGTGATACCTTAGTATCATATTCGGGCCCAAGGAATGTTACCAATGATGTTGATCCTGCGCCCTATGATATACGTCAATCTTCAGAATCAATTTTGGGTGACTCATCCTACCCAAATATTGAACGGAGTAATTATTCTCAATACCATTACAGTGTTGAAAGCAGTGAACCTGTGGAAATACATAATTACAGATATCATGAATACACCGCTCATGATACAGCACCAGAAGAAATAATCATTAGCCAATGGACCACTAAAACTGGTATCCGGGTAACTCGAAAATCATATGCTTGGGGATATCCTGATTATGATGATTTTATAATCCAGGAACTCATTTTTGAAAACATAGGAAGCAAAATACTGGACCCCGCATATTTCTCTCTCATGAATGCATTTACTTTAAATTCCATGGGGCACCAGTGGGGTGATGCTCAAGGTATGGAATGGAGTGACTGGCGGGTAAACCGTATGCCGACTCAAGATGATATGTTTTTTTACACCAGGGCGGATACGTTTGCAGCGGATGAACCAGAGTATACAGATGATTATGATGATCATATCATTTTTTATCAAAGAGACGATGATTGGCTCGGAACAAATTGGGACGATACAGGGCAACCTTACAAACTTGAGGTTGCTACAAGGGGGATAACTTCATCCAGCGGGGGATTTTTCGGCCAAGTACAAGATCAATTATTAACATATCAATATGTTGGTATGGGTGTATTGGATTTTTCCCCAAATGATCCGCAATACACTCAACCAGCGGGTGATAGTCAGCCTGCTTACGCAAAATGGTGGCATAGTGGAAATATCGATCAATATGATTTTGACGATCCAAATTCCACCCAACATACTGATTCTGAAATGTTCAATATGGTAGTAGGGCATGACGAACATGATATTACAAAAACACCGACTGGTAATCCGGAGACAGGTACACATGCACTTGTATTTGGACCTTATAGAATAGAACCGGGTCAAAAAGCGAAACTTGTGATTGCCTTTGTAGGTGGTTCAGCTGCGGATTGGCTGGGTGAAGATGAAATCACCTGGTCTTTAAAACCAGAAGCAAAACTTGAAATAAAAATGGGTGAAAGATCATTATTTCGAAATTTTGAAAGAGCAAAATTTGCCTATGAAAACAGGTTTGATCTTCCTGACCCTCCGCCGGATGTAAAAATATGGTTTGGGAATACACGATTAGGGCAGGTGATTGTAAAATGGTCTGATGATGCCGAGGATGCTCTTGATCCCGATTATGAAGGCGATGAAGCAAAGGATGTGCGCGGGTATCGCATTTACAAGTCATGGCCGCCCTCCCATTATTGGCACTATGGCCCCTGGGAATTTATAAAAGAAATATCCCTTGGAGATTCAAACTATTATAATAGCAATACAGGAATATATTCCTATATAGACTTCAGTTCATATTCCGGCTATAATTATTATTATAGTGTCCATACTTTTGATTCTGGGCATGAACACTGGTATGATATGAATGGAAATGACCTGGGACCAATTCCACCATTGGAAAGCGGTATTACCTCTCCTGAACAAAAAAATGTAATTGCCATAACCCCCTTTCAAATGTCACATGCAGTTTATGACAGCATGTCTGTTCCCATTCGAGTTGTACCAAATCCGTATCGATTGGATTATGATGATCCACTGCACATGTATCCGGATGCAGCTGATCCATATAAACTGCGTTTTATTAATCTCCCGAAAAATTGTATTATTCGTATATATTCAGCTTCCGGTGATCTGGTATTTGAGAAAAAGCATTTGAATGCACAGTCAGCCTAACAATCATGGCGTCAGGAAACCATTTCTTTTTCGGGCCGGGTTGTAAGCGGTATTTATTTCTGGGTAGTGGAATCACTTGACCCTGCAAGTACGGGAAAAATTCAAAAAGGTACTTTAGCGATTGTTAAATAATTTAAAAATATCTACCGGGCTAAACCATATTCGAATGATCTTTCATTCGTTTACTTAAACATAAATACCATGTACAATTTAAATACACCACAATCTTTTGTGTTGCAGCCACTAGTGGTCCCCGCACATCGACAAACCCCTGTGAAATATGATAGGCTACAGCCAAGGCTAATATAATACTCAAAGTCAGAAATCGCTTCATACTTGTTTTGGAATGAATATCGTGAATGATCACCAGAACCACAGCACCCAATAAAGCAAAAGCCCACATCCAAACTCCTTGCATATGCAGATCCGGGAGTAAATTGTCTGGAGCCGTTGCTATGATGACCATACCTATACCTGACACTATGCCTGTAATAGTAATCAAATAACCCAACAGGGATGAAAACAATCGAAATGAAGCTGAATAAAGCAATACAAGCGCTACACCAAACAAACCGAGGGAACCGTTAAACAATAGACTGGAGATTGCATTTTCCACGCTATTATAGGCAAATGTTCTTCCTAAATCACTAAAGAAATTTTGCCAGAATATGTAGCCTTCCGCAGCAGGGTCCCAGGCGGTTCCACCGCCATAAAAAAACATAGCAATGATGG
>CATMBH010000010.1:0-15249 GCA_950063985.1 uncultured Fidelibacterota bacterium | reverse complement strand
ATCTTAGATGGACAACAAAGAATTACTTCATTAAATTATGCTATAAATTCACCAAAAACAGGTGAGCATCATCCTGGTTATTTCTATATTGATTTACAAGGATACATCAAAGGTGACGAAGAAAAAATAGTTGTTTCAAACAAAAAGGAATTACAAGACACAGATACTTTTGAGAGATTATTATTTCCTTTCAAATATTTAGAAAACCTTAGTAAATGGAAAATACCATGTAGAAAATTCTTAAAAGATCAAGGGGTCACATGGATCACATTTATCAAAGATGAAAAAGACAATGCATTCATCAACGGCATCCATGAAGAGTGGAGCGGCGCTTTGCCCTTCACAATTCTATACGGAAAATCATCTGGAGAGGTGTTAGATTATTGGGAAGGTGAGCAGCCTGAAAAACGATTTAGAAAAGCAATTATTAACGCAATTAATTCATAGGTATGTAAATGAAAAAATTTATCAGTTTAATTTTAATAGGATGTTTGACCATACTGTCCGCAAAGGAACTGGACCTTGGGTCAATACTGCCATTGGGGGATATCAAAATGGCAGATATCAGCGGCAAGGACGTATCCTTGAACGATGCCAAAGGAAAGAATGGTCTATTGGTCATTTTTTCCTGCAATACCTGTCCCTGGGTTATTGCCTGGGAAGACCGTTATGTTGAACTGGCTGACACGTACAAAGACAAGGGTGTGGGTATAGTTGCGATTAATTCCAATGAAACTCAGTTCGAAAATGTGGACAGCATGGAAGAGATGCAGGCACACGCCAAAGAGCAGGGATATAATTTTTATTATACCATGGATAATGGTTCAAAATTAGCAAGCGAATTTGGAGCTACTAGAACACCCCATATCTATCTTTTTGACAAAAAAGACAAGCTTGTCTACCGGGGTGCCATCGATGACAATGCCCGCAAGCCGGATAAAGTTGAAAACACATATTTAGCGGATGCTATCGATAATATGCTGGCTGGAAGTGCCATTGACCCGACAGCCACCAAAGCGTTGGGTTGTGCTATCAAATTCGCCAAATAGCCCTTAAATGAAATTCGAGACATTTATACTGGAGAGAGAACAGTCTCTCTGGGAAAATGAGGTGCATTATAACCTCTCGGAGAGTGGTGTTCACCCGGGGACCATAAATGATCTTTTTGATCAGGATGATATCAATGAGATCCTCAATATAGAATTGACCTATAGCCCCACCCAAGGTTCGCCAGAATTGCGGGATGCTATAAGTGGTCTTTATGAAAATGTTTCAGCTGCTGACGTATTGGTGACCAACGGTTCAGCAGAAGCAAATTTGGTTGCGATCCTTACTCTGTTGAGTGCCGGGGATGAACTCATCTACATGGTGCCCAATTATTTGCAAATAAGAGGTATTGCCCGTGCCATTGGTGTGGATGTAAAAGAGATTGCACTGAAAGAAGAGTTGAACTGGAAACTCGATCTGGATGAACTGGAATCCATGGTCACCGAAAAAACAAAAATGATCGCTGTGTGCCATCCCAATAATCCCACGGGATCGGTCCTGCCCCATGAACAGGTAAAGGCCATCATCGATATTGCGGATAAAGCGGGGGCTTATGTTCTGTCAGATGAGGTCTATCGCGGTGCGGAATTGAATGGTGAAGAATCCACCAGTTTTATCAACATGGGTTATGATAAAGCTATTGTTAATTGTGGTCTTTCCAAAGCATATGGATTCCCTGGGCTGCGTGTTGGCTGGACCATTGGCAGCAATTCATATATGCACAGTGCCTGGGAAGTCAAGGATCATACGTCTATTTGCCTGGGTCGCTTAAGTGATCTTATGGCCACCAAGATTCTACAGCCTGAAATGCGTCAACAAACTCTGGCCAGAACCCGATCAGTACTCCATGCGAATCTGGATATTATTCAGAATTGGGTGGATTCATATAATAATCACTTTCGTTTCATTCCGCCGGAAGCAGGGGCCATGGCATTTATGAGCTATAGCTTTGATGTAAACTCAACAAAATTGGTCGAACGTATTCGTGATGAACAAAGCGTGCTCCTTGTTGCTGGAGACTGGTACGGCATGGATAAGTATCTCCGTTTTGGTTATGGTGCTAAAAGAGAGCATTTGATCAAGGCACTTGAATTAAGCGACAAGGTCTTTAAGACATTGTGATCACAGCTGAAGCTATAAAAACAACAGGTGAAACCATTGCACCATATATTAATTATACACCGGTGCAGCATTCTCCTTATGTAAGCCAATTAGCAGATGCAGATGTGCATCTGAAACTGGATTGTATACAAAAAACTGGCTCCTTTAAATTTCGAGGAGCTATGAGTAAACTGACGTCTCTTCCTAAAGAAGAACGCAAGGGCAATGCCTATGCTGCTTCAACGGGAAATCATGGGGCGGCAGTTTCGTTAGGCGCCTCATTGTTGGGTATGAATGGCAAGGTCATTGTTCCAGAAGGCACATCTCCAGCCAAATTGGAAATGATCAAATTTTATGGTGGTGACATCGAGTTTTTCGGAACGGATTGCCTGGACGCTGAAGCACGGGCCCAGGAATTGGTCAAAGAGAGCGGCGGAGTATACATATCGCCTTATAATGATGAAGCAGTGGTTTGCGGTCAAGGAACGATAGGAGTGGAAGTGTCTGAACAATTAGAAGATATTGATGCTGTCATAGTTTCCGTTGGCGGGGGCGGAATGATTGGCGGTATCGGTACCTATTTAAAATCTATCAAACCAAATGTAGAAATTGTTGCGGCATCACCCAAAAATTCATGTGTCATGTATGAATCACTGCAGGCAGGAAAAATTCTGGATCTGCCATCAGAACCCACATTGTCGGATGGGACTGCAGGTGGGGTAGAGGAAGATGCAATAACGTTTCCAATTTGTCAAAATGTGATTGATCATTTTGTACTGCTATCAGAAGATGAGATCGCTGATGGCTTAAGAACAGGATTAATGAAACACCATATAATGATGGAAGGGGCTGCAGGTGCATCCGTTGCTGCATTCTTAAAGGATAAAGATCGTTATAATGGAAAAAAAGTGGTTATCGTGATCTGCGGTGCTAATATCAGCCAGGATGTGTTAAAACAAGTTCTCGCTTGAAAGTATATAATCTCACTCAAATAAAAGAAGCCCTTAAAGGATTGGATATAGTTCCAGCCATTGAGGATGGATTTGTTCAATATTCCAATGGAAATGTGGTTGTTCCTCCTGTAGGTGAACTCATTTTTGATGATCCTCCCGGTGATGTGCATATCAAATATGGCTATATCAAGAATGATGATATATATGTTATCAAAATTGCATCCGGTTTTTTTAATAATGCTGCGTTAGGCTTGCCATCATCCCAGGGCATGATGCTCGCTTACAGCCAAAAAACAGGTGCACCTGTTGCAATACTCCATGATGAAGCGCACCTGACGAATATACGCACAGCGGCTGCCGGTGCAGTGGTGGCCAAATATCTTGCACCGGATAATGTTGACTGCATCGGCATAATTGGAACAGGTACACAGGCTCGGCTGCAATTGGAATATTTATCTGGAATTGTAGATTGTAAACATGTAAAAGTGTGGGGCAGACATGTGGATCATACGGATGCTTATTGTGCTGAAATGAATAAGCAAGGCTATTCGGTATCTTCTACAGATCTAGAGTCATTAACTAAAGCATGTAATCTTATTGTAACAACAACTCCTTCAACAGAACCATTAATAGCATCGGATTGGGTTCAGCCGGGGACGCACATTACTGCCATGGGTTCCGATACACCGGGTAAACAAGAGTTGGATACAGAAATACTTAATAGGGCAGATCGCGTTGTAGCAGATAGTATTGCGCAATGTATTGAAAGAGGAGAAATAGCTAAAGCGCTGGAAGCAGGTGTTCTTGTCGAAGATGAAGTCGTGGAGCTTGGCCATGTCATTTCTGGAAAAGCAGAAGGTAGAACACGTGCTGATCAATTAACAGTGGCGGATCTTACTGGCGTAGCTGTCCAGGATATACAGATCACAAAAGCCGTATTTAACTCCTTGAAGTGAGTCAGTTATAAATATTATTATAAAGTAATGTCAAACGAATATAAACACCCCCGAAAAAGCAATATTGAACTCTGGTTGGATGATCATAACCATGAAATGGAACTGATAAGAACAATGGTTGCGCTGCTTGTTTTGGCTTTACAAATAATCATATTGTACAAGATATACCGTGGCTAATATAAAGATCAGTCAGCCAGCTATTAAAGAGATGGAAGCAAAGGGAGTATTAAACTGGCCTATTTGGGAATGTAGAGTATCTGAATTTCCCTGGACGTATTCTGAAAGGGAGTCATGCTATATATTAAAAGGAGAAATTGAAGTAACCACAGATGTTGAAACTGTATCTATTCAGCCCGGTGATTTTGTTGTATTTCCTCAAGGATTGAATTGTAGGTGGAACGTAAAAGCTCCTGTTCGTAAACATTATAATTTTGGATAAAGATGATGAATTTAGAGTGGCGAATTTTATTAACAATTGGAATTGGTATGTTGATAGGCTCCGGAGTGGCATTTTATTGGGGTTATCAGCTAAAAACAGTTGGTGATTCTTTCAGTCATATCTGGATCTTGGCTTTGGGTTTTGCCTGGGTCGGAAGTGATGTGATACAAAAAGCAATTACAAAAAGATCAAATAATTCAAAATAGTTTTATTAATTCAATTGGCTGATCTTTCAGATGAGAGAATCAGTATATAATTATCTCAATACTTTTGAGCCCTTTGATATGTTCGGATTGGAACATATCCTGGCGCTGATTGCAGCACTTGCTGTTATTATAGTACTTCCTTTATATGCTAAACGTAATCTGAATGAACAGATGCAACATAGATTGGGAATGGTCATTGGTTGGCTGGTCTTTGGAAATTACATCACTTGGGTAGGATTGGAAGCCATCGCTGGTACATTTGATGTCAAAGAACATTTGCCCGTACATCTATGCCGTTTTACTAATTTAGCCATACCTCTGGTCATGGTATGGCGCAGTTTTTTAGCTTATGAGATCTTATTTTTCTGGGGTTTGTCAGCAATGCTGCAGGCTTCATTTACGCCGGATATTGCTGCAGGTTTCCCCCATTTTCATTATTTCCGTTTCTGGATGGGTCATCAAGGTGTAATCCTGGCGTTGATCTATGCCACTGTTGTATATGAAATTCGCCCAACATTTAAAAGCCTTATCAAATCTTTTATTGCGTTAAATATTTTTCTGGTGATTGCTGCTATTGTGAATCTGTTGCTGGATGCTAATTATTTTTGGATCTGCGGCAAACCGGTGAATCATATCGGCGAACGTATTCCCACTCTTTTAGATTATATGGGCCCTTGGCCTTGGTATATTCTCACCGGTGAAGTTGTGGCTTTAGCTCATTTTTTATTAGCTTACAGCCCATTCTATATTATTAAAAGAAAGGAACAGAAATGAATCGAAATGTATTATTTGTGCTCTTTTTAATGATTGCAATTTCAATGGTCGTCATAAATAAACAGTTGATAGCAAAACAGGAAAAAGATGAAATGTTAATACTTCCAGTTGCAGAAAAAATTCCACACAAGACAACGATTCACGGTTATGATCGAGTTGATAATTACCATTGGATGCGTCTAACAGATAAACAAAAGTTGGCCAAGGATCCAGATGCTCAAACGCAAAAAGTGCTGGATAATCTGAAAGCAGAAAATGCTTATAAAGAAATCAAGCTCAAACACACTGAAAAATTTCAAGAAACATTGTTTGATGAAATTGTTGGGCGCATCAAAAAAGATGATGAATCCGTTCCTTATTTAGATAATGGGTTTTGGTATTATACACGGTATGAAAAGGATAAAGAATACCCGATTCACTGCCGTAAAAAAGAATCTCTGGATAATCCTGAAGAGATTATGATCGATGTGAATGAATGGGCAGAAGGTCATGATTATTATTCTTTAAGAGGGCTCTCTGTTAGTCCTAATAATCGGTTATTGGCATTTAGCACAGATACGTTGAGCCGGCGCATTTACACGATAAGAGTAAAAGACTTGGAAACAGGTGAAATGCTGTCTGATACAATTCTCGGCACAGGAGGTGGAACAGCCTGGGCCATGGACAGCCAAACATTCTTTTATACAGTAAAGAATGAGGTCACATTATTAAGTGAACATATAGATAGACATAAACTAGGTACTCCTCAATCCAATGATGTGCGGGTCTATACTGAAAAAGACAACACATTTTACATAGGTGTGTATCGGTCCAAATCAGATAAATATATGATCATATATAATGGCCACACATTGGTCAATGAATATCACATTCTGGATGCAAACAATCCTGAAGGTGAATTTCGTTCTTTTTCACCTCGTGAAGAGGTCCATGAATATTCTATCGAGCATTACAAAGACAAGTTTTATATTGTTACCAATTGGGACGCGACCAACTTTCGGTTAATGGAAACGCCGGACAACGCTACAGCCAAGGAAAACTGGACGGAAGTGATAGCACACCGTGAAGATGTTTTGTTAAGCGACATAGAAGTCTTCACGAACCATATGGTCATCAGCGAACGGAAAGATGGTCTGCGACAATTACGCGTTATAGACCAGCGTTCAGGGAAAGAACATTATATGAATTTTGGTGAAGCTATTTATTCTGCTTTTGCTACAACAAATCCCAGTTTCGACACTAATATATTGCGCTATGGTTTTTCATCCATGAAGACGCCGTATTCCACCTTGGATTACAACATGGATATGCGGGAGTCAACGCTGTTAAAGCAGACTGAAGTGGTGGGCGGCCACAATCCAGATGATTATATCACAGAACGGCTTTTTGCTCCTGCAAGAGATGGTAAAATGATCCCCATCTCGATTGTTTATAAAAAAGGTTTTAAGAAAAACGGTAAAGGAAATGTGTTACAGTATGCTTATGGCTCATATGGATCAACCATGGATCCTTCATTCAGTTCAACTCGATTGAGTTTGCTAGACAGGGGTTTTGCTTTTGCAATTGCCCATATCCGTGGCAGTCAGACTTATGGACGTCCCTGGTATGAAGATGGAAAAATGTTCAATAAGATGAATACGTTTACAGATTTTATAGACTGCTCTAAATATTTGATCCAGGAAAACTACACGAGTGCGGATCATCTTTTTGCCATGGGCGGCAGTGCTGGAGGATTACTTATGGGTGCTGTGGTCAATCTGGCACCGGAACTGTTTAAAGGAGTCGTGGCAGCAGTACCTTTTGTGGATGTGATCAACACTATGCTGGATGGTACTATTCCATTAACCTCCAATGAGTGGGATGAGTGGGGCGACCCCATGAAAAAGAAAGAATATGATTACATGATGACATATTCTCCTTATGATAACGTAGAAGCCAAGGATTATCCCAATATGCTCATCACTACGGGATATTTCGATTCGCAAGTTCAATACTGGGAACCGCAGAAATGGATGGCTAAACTGCGCGATATGAAGACGGATGATAATTTATTGGTCATGCATGTGAATATGGAAGCGGGCCATGGCGGTAAATCCGGACGCTTTCGCCGCTACCGCGAAGTGGCCCTTGAATATGCGTTTATGTTTAACCTTGCTGGGATAAAACGTAAATGATCAAATATCTTATCGTTTTAGTCAGTTTTATTATTGGTTTACAAGGTCAGCAGCAAAATAGACTGTTTTGGGATGGCGGTGACTGGAAGCGAGTCAAACAATTTGCTGAGGGCAATTTGGAGATAGAATACCATATCAAAGTTGCCTATGTCAATGGTGTTTTGGATGGCAGGTTATTTTTTTATTTAAAAACGTGGTCAGTAGAACAAGGCTTGGCTGACAGCCTCTATGCGGAAACAATCGATTATTTGAGTCCCCGTGAATTGGTGCGCTCACTGGATAATTTTTATGCGGATCCTTTAATGGTTTACGTTCCAGTAACGTCGGCGCTGATCATTGCCAATATGTATGCGGAGCGAATCCCCTTAAAGATCATCGATGCCTATGTTCAGCAAACCAAGTTTTGGATCAATGATCTGCTTTTAAGATTGGATGAGCACAGCCCGGCAGAGCTTTTGGAGGAAAAGCACGAAAAACACCGGAAAAAACAACCGCGAAATTAATCTATCCTATAAAATCCAATTTCAGGGTGGTAGGTATATACTCTATAATCTTCCGAAAAAGTAATCTTGCTGACGTTGAATTTGTAAGCTGGAAAGGGATCAACAAGAACCATTGTTATATTTCTTGAAGCAGTCCTATTATGCCCCAGAGCAGGATCATTGGGGCCAATGATGATGAGTCGTTTTTCTGTCAATGTTTTACCTTCATCAGTAATAACGTTAACAAAACCTTCTAAATGATTAATAGTACGCTTGCTATTATTATCAATCTGTACGACAATACCTATGGTCTCATCATCAATTATTCGTAAGCGCACATCGATCTTGAGCGGCTGCGCCGCAATAATTCCGGTGAGTAAGAGCAAGAAAGACAGCTTTTTCATGCGTAAACTTCGTGAAGGTTAAGGAAACTCGAAAGAAAAAGTCGTGCAACCTTTAATCACATCGTTTGTAGAATGAACTGAACATGAACGAAGACCAATTCCGACAAACACTCGCCAAACTGGATGATTCTTTTCTGTTGAAAAAAATTGGGCAATCCAATGGTACATGGATCGCCATTGGTAGACTATTGTCAGGTTCGGAGATGAATGATATTCAACGCGTGTTGAATAAAGATCCCTTTGATTATACTGTATCGACTGAAAATGGTGAAGTGCTAATTAAAGGTAGCGGAGCAGACAATGTAGTGTTGCGCATTCCCAAGATCCCCCGACTTCATTTAGGTTTATTCTTAGCCACCATTTTGACCACGCTCATTGCCGGCGCCACGATGGAGGGGGCAAATGTTTTTTCAAATCCCTTGGAAATAACAAAAGGGATTCCTTTTTCATTCACATTGCTGTTGATCCTGGGCTGCCATGAGTTCGGGCATTATTATTATGCCATGAAACATAATGTAGACGCCACATTGCCGTACTTTATCCCGGCTCCTCCGTTTCTGTTTCTCATCGGTACATTTGGCGCTTTCATCAAGATCAAATCGCCCATTTACAGGCGGGATGCGCTGTTGCAGATAGGTGCTGCTGGACCCATAGCAGGATTTATTATTGCTGTTCCAGCATTGATCATTGGATTGATGTTATCAACCGTTGTTGCTGTAGATAGTGCACAGGTGGGTATTATTTTAGGTGATTCCATTTTGATGAAATTACTCACTGTTATTATTCATCCCGGATTGCCGGAGAATATGGATATTCTTCTGCATCCAATGGCCTTTGCCGGTTGGATCGGTTTGCTGGTAACCATGCTGAACCTTTTACCCATTGGCCAGTTGGATGGTGGGCATATCGCTTACGCCATGCTGGGCAAAAAACATAAAACATTAGCAAAAGCAGCGTTTCTGGCCTTAATACCATTGAGCTTTCTTTCCTTGAACTGGCTCATTTGGGGAATTCTCATTTTGGTCATCATGCGCACCACAAACCATCCGCCTATTCAAGATATCCAAACACCTTTATCAAAACAGAACAAGAATATCGGTTATATTTGTTTGTTGATTTTTTTACTCTGTTTCATTCCAGCACCATTTCAAATGCCGTGAGAGTTTTTTATTCATTTTTCATGATAAACGTCATGATCGGTCAAGTACGCGTGGGCGACTGGGATGCCTATACATCTCCATTGGAGATCGCTGATTTGGTAGAGATGAATTCACTATTGGTCAGTGCAACTAACGGTGGGTTACTGGTGTATGACCGGGACCTTGATGATTTCACTACTTACACAAAGATGCATGGACTTGTGGGGACAGATTTATCAGCAGTAGCTGTTGATGTGTATGATCAATTTTGGGTAGGAGGAGCTTCGCCAGCTGGGTTTATACAATTATTAGATGAACAATTTTCTGTATTGGAATCCTTCGATCTGGACCTCACAGAAATTGTGGATTTTGCATTAGCTGATTCCATTGCCTTTGCGGCATTTCTACAAAACCTGGATTGGGGTATTATGGAGTTTCGTTATGATGGCGAACAGTTTTTTTATAAGGATGTATACAATAATTGGCCAGTGACGCTGAATGAAATTTCCGGTTTAGTCATGGCTGGAGAAATACTCTATGTGGGCACAGATCAAGGTATGTTCTCCGGCAATTGGAAGACAACTAATTTGAAGGATCCTGCTAACTGGCAGCAGGATGATGAATTGACAGGATCGATATCAACCTTTAAACAGAATGATAACAATATATTAATGGTCATGGACAATGATATTTATGAATTCAATACAATGACTGCTTCTTCAAATTTGCTTTGGGACTATTACCATGATTCCTATGAGATCTATGATGTTATTAAGGATAATGAAGGTGAATTGTGGGGTGTGCTCAACACAAAATTCATGAAAATGAATACGACTGCTGTGGCATGGTCAAAACAACCAGGCGAAAAATTTAAAAGGATCTTTTATCTTGCAGATGGTACAATCGTTGCAGGAACTACTACGGGATTGCTGTTTCTAAACGAAAATTCGCAATCATTTACTAGGAAAAAACCAAATGCCCTGTTGATGAATAGTGTTACCGCAGTGCATGTGCTGGCTGATGGACGCCTGGTTGCTGGTTCGCGGTACGGACTGATGATCAAAGAAGATGCAGGCTGGCGCAATATTGTAGGGTTCGACGGCGATGATCTCATCGTTTCAGAAAATAAAGATTATTCCAGTTTTGTAGCCGATACGATACCTGTTCATTTTGGGAATTATATTGCAGATATTGAAGAGGGTGCTAACGGTTTACTCTATTGTGGAGTGCGCGGCACGTATCCGGAACCGAATCGTCATGGCGGAGGAATTGTGATCATCGATATTGATGATCCGGCGAATTTCACTCTCATCGACACGGCCCAACTAGATTATTTCGCCGATGAATATCTTATCGTGAAGGATATTGCTAAAGATCCTTTCGGCAACCTCTGGATTGCAGATACCTATGCCACAACACATTTTGAACCGTTAAAAGTCTTAAAGACTGATGGTACATGGGGTGCATATGATGTAAGCAGTTCGGGTGGTGTTTTGAGTCTTACTCCCAATTCCATAGATTTCGATTCCTGGGGCCGGGTGTGGATCGGTTCCTTTGAGGATAATAATAATGTCGGCGGCGCCAGCAATGGTGGCGTGGCCATGCTGGATTACAGCGGAGATCCTGCTGATCCCGATGAAACGGAATGGACCAAAGTAAACGTCAACACCGCTGCTTCCACCAATACCGTTTGGTCATTGGGTGTGAATAGCAGCGATGTCCTTTATTTATTATCACCAAAAGGGCTCCATGGTTTATCGCTGCAATTCTCTAATGCTGATCCAGTGTCTCATTATGGGTTTACCTATTATCCCAATATTTCCTTTAGTTCCGGTTCAAAATTGCGTATTGATCCGCGGGATAATATTTGGACAACATCACCGACTCAAGGTGTGTATGTTTTAACATCATCAGCATCTTACTGGCCTGATATTAATGGACTCACTGCAGAGAACAGTTATTTACTCTCCAACAATGTTGCTGCTGTGGCATTTGATGAAAATGAAGGACTGGCCTATATCGCTACTGATAGAGGGATAAATGTGGTAAAGATTCCCTATGCCAAAAAGAATTCTGCTTATTCAAATGTTGATATTTTCCCCAGTCCGTTCCGCATCCCAACTGCAACACCACTTACAATTGATGGACTTATGGACGGATCGTCCTGCAAGATTATGACACTCACCGGCAGAGTATTGCAGACCATTGAATCACGCCCGGATGTAGAAGGTTACCAGGCATTTTGGGATGGGAGAGATGAATCCGGACATTGGGTTGGGACAGGCGTATATCTCATTGCCATGTATGATGAGAATGGGGCATCTTCTTTTTCAAAAATTGCAGTAATTAGGAATTAAATGATTATCAGGAACGTTAAAAATACGATCAAAATTGTTATAGGTGTCATCTTGGTCATCATTGGACTAATCGGTGGCCTGATTCCTATTTTCCAGGGCTGGATATTTGGAATTCCCGGATTATTATTATTGAGCAGTGTGTATCCGCCTTTGCGCAAATGGGTGGATAAAGTAAAAGCTAAAATGAGAAAAAAAGAAAATTAATTCTGTTGTATATACTCGGGCATGATCCCGAATTCTGATTCCAGTTCCCCTGCAATATTCCGTATCATATCTTTGCGTTTTTCATGATGCATGAAAGCGCTTTTCATGGCAATGATAGTCACTTCCCGAAAATCGTGTAATCCAAAGCCAAATAAATTTTTAGCTACCATGAATTCATCTGTGAGTGTAGTCCCGGACATGAGACGATTGTCTGTATTAAGCGTAACGCGGATGCCTTGATCGTAATAAAATTTCATGGGATGATATTTCAACGACCGCACTGAATGAGTTTGCCAGTTCGAGGTCAGGCAGATCTCGAGAGGAATGCGGTGGTCATTTACATAATTCATGAGGTCTTTGTCTTCCTTCAGTCTTGTACCGTGTCCAATTCTGTTAGCACTGCAATGATGGATTGCCTGATGAATGGATGATGGTCCAAAAGCTTCGCCGGCGTGGATGGTGGCATTAATGTTATTATTGCGAATGAGGTAAAAGGCTTCTCGATGTTTTTTGGCAGGGAAATTTTCTTCAGCTCCGGCAAGGTCAAACCCCACTACTCCTTTATTCTTATAGCGAACAGCAATATCTGCCAGTTTTAAAGATGCTTCCGGGGAAATGTGGCGAATACCGCAAATGATGATCCCCGAACGTACGCCAAAATCTTTTTCACCATTTTTTAATCCGTGCTGCACGGCTTCTATGGATTCGCCCATAGTCATCTCTTCTGCAGTATGGAGAATGGGAGAATAGCGAATTTCGATATAGCGGACATTTTCTGCGGCTACATCCTCGATCAATTCATAGGCGCAGCGCTCCAAACTTTCAGGTGTCTGCATAACGCTTAAAGTGATATCGAAACGTTTGATATAATCTTCCAGGGAACCGCGCTTATCCCCAATGACGAGAGCTTTACGAAGATCGTCAATATTTGAGGCCGGAAGCTCAATGTTGTCTTTTTGAGCTAGGTCAAATACAGTTTCTACCCGCAGACTACCATCCAAGTGGCAATGGAGTTCAACCTTGGGCAGTCGTTTAAGTAAAGCGTGAGTTATTCTCATTTTTTTGTAACAGATTTGTAAAGCCAGAAAATCACAGCTGCGAATGCCACCGGTCCAAGTAGTTCAAAACCGTGAAAATTCGGCCACCAGCCTTTATTCCCAGTGACAAAAATGGGTACGGCCACAAGTATGCCCATTAGCGCTTCCCCGGTAATGAGCCCGGATGCGAGGAGCAGTCCCTTCTTTTCGGACGTTTTTGACGCTCCTGCTTTTTTACCCAGATGATTGATCATACCGCCGATGAAAATGGGAACAGTCAATGTTATGGGCAAGTAAATTCCTACTGCAACAGCCAAAACTGGAACGCGAAAGTCGGAGCCGCGCTTTTCCTGTCTAATATCGATAAGAATTATGAAAACGGCGATCAGAGCGCCCATGTAGACGAATGTCCAGGGCAGGTTACCCGTAAAGACGCCATCGGCCACTGATTTCATCAGTGTCGCCTGTGGTGCAGAAAGTGTGGGCGAACCGATTGTATATGCGGTATGCAGTATGTCCAGGACCAATCCCAGCACCAAGGCAGCGCTGACAGTTCCCACAACCTGCATTACTTGCTGTTTCCAGGGAGTTGCGCCCACAATGTGGCCTGTTTTCAGATCCTGCATATTGTCACCGCCGATGGCGGCAGCACAGCAGACAACAGCACCCACCATAATGGCTCCGGCAGCACCAACTTCTGAACCGGTACCCAGTAATGCCAACAACAGCAAGGATGAAAATAATATTGTAGCGATAGTTACTCCTGAAATAGGATTATTGGATGAACCCACAACACCAGCCATATACGCTGCCACGGCAGAGAATAAGAAACCGAATACCATCATCACAACTGCCAAAAGGGCGGCAATACCGGCTGATTCAATTATTCCTAGATATAAAAAGAAAACCGGTACAAGCAATCCTATCAATGCATAGCCCACATAATTGATGGGTATATCCATTTCTTCTTGCGGAACGTCCGCACCGGACTGGCGATGCTTTACTGCATCGAGGCTGGCTTTAATTCCGGCTACCAATGGTTTAAATAATTTGATTAATGACCAGACACCGCCCACAACCATGGCACCGACACCCAAATAGCGAATTTTTGAATTCCAGATATTCCAAGCTGCATCCATGGCATCACCTTCATAGCCATTGATGGCTGTATAGATGGGAATAGCCACAGCCCAAGAAATCAAACCTCCAGCTAAAACAAGGATACCAATATTTCGTCCAACAATATACCCAACGGAAATAAGCGCAGGGGAAAGATCTGTCCCGATTCCGAAGATAGATCGCCCGACACCAGCAGCACCCACAATTTCCGCATGCCACATGGCAAAACCCTGCTGGCATACTTTCATACCACCGCCAATCAGGCTGGCAATACCAATTGTTTTTAATCCTCCGGCTGCATCAGTCTCGCTGCCTTGCCGGGCTTCTTCCCCGGCTCGAAGAATTTCCGCTGTGGCAATTCCTTCCGGATATTTGAGTTTTGCAACCACGATTAATGCCCTGCGCAGTGGAATGGTAAACAATACACCGATGACACCGCCAACGGTTGCGATCTTTGCCACTTCCATATAATCAAATGTTTCCCAGTAGCCCAGTAATACAAGTGCAGGAATGGTAAAAATCACGCCCGCTGCCAGGGATTCGCCGGCAGAAGCAGCAGTTTGAACAATATTATTCTCTAAAATATTTGATTTTTTAAATAACGACAGCACACCCATGGATATAACAGCAGCGGGGATGGAGGCGGAAACGGTCATCCCGGCAAAAAGGCCCAGATAAGCATTGGCTCCGGCGAGGATCATGGATAAAACGACACCTAAAAAGAGCGCTTTGATCGTGATTTCGGGAAGTGGATTGTGGTTTGTCATTGAATTCTTTTGTTTATTGCCGGCGAAAGTAGACTAAAAAGCTGTTGTGCATCAAGCATTGTAACTGTTGTAATTTTGCTTATCAGAAGG
>CATMBH010000009.1:0-15557 GCA_950063985.1 uncultured Fidelibacterota bacterium | reverse complement strand
CTCCAACACCGGGGCCAGGAAAGCGCCGGCATCTGCGTCAGCGACGGGGAGACCCTGCGCACCCACACCGCGATGGGCCTAGTAGCCCAGGCCTTCCGTGAGCAAGACCTGGAGCGTCTTACGGGGCACATAGCCATCGGTCATACTAGGTATTCCACCGCAGGGTCCAGTGTTATTGGCAACGCGCAGCCCATACTGGTGCAAGGCCCCTATGGAGAGATGGCCCTGGGCCACAACGGCAATTTAACAAATTATGATGAACTTGCCGATGAAGTCACACAAAAAGAAAGTCGTTATCTTAACACAACCAGTGACACTGAGGTGCTATTGCACTTGTTTGCAGACCAGCTTCACCAGGATGTGCCGCCTCAGACCAGTGAAGAATTCTTTGATCTTTTATGTGAAGCAGTTTCTAATATTTTTCAAATAGTACGAGGAGCCTACTCTGTTACGTCGATTATCATTGGAAAAGGTCTCGTTGTTTTTCGCGATCCTCAAGGAATTCGTCCACTAGTTAAAGGTGAGCGGCCCAACGGGAATGGCGGCAAGGATTATATCTTCGCATCCGAAAACACTATGTTTTATGCGCTGGGTTACAAACCCAAAGGCACCGTTCTTCCTGGAGAGCTCATCTATGTTGATGAAAGCGGAAAAGTCTTCAGCAAGCGCCTGATTAAAAAAGAATTTAACCCCTGCATTTTTGAATACGTTTATTTTGCCCGTCCTGACGCTACGTTGAATGATGTAAGTGTTTACCGTTCCCGCTTGCGGATGGGACAAAACCTAGCGGAAGCATGGAAGAAAAAGCACCCTGACATAGTCCCCGATATCGTTATCCCTGCACCAAGCACAGCCAATACGGCGGCATTGTCATTCGCCCATGAGCTCGGGGTTCGCTATTCCGAAGGGTTGTATAAAAACACCTTTATAGGTCGGACTTTTATCATGCCCGGACAAGCAGAGCGGATAAAATCTTTAAAATATAAACTGGTCCCGCAGGAACTAGAGATCCGTGATAAAAAGGTGATGATTATGGATGACAGTATCGTTCGCGGCAATACCAGCCGGGAGATTGTCCGTATGCTGCGCGACTTTGGCGCCAAGAAAGTGTATTTTGCCAGCGCCTGCCCGCCGGTGAAATCTCCGTGCTTTTATGGCGTGGATATGCCCACCAGGAGTGAGTTGATTGCAGGCAATATGAATGTAGATGAAATTGAAAAATTTCTGGAAGTAGATACCCTGTTTTATCAAGAAATAGATGACCTGGTTGAAGCGGTGACACGAAAAGGAGATCACCACATCGACACCCCCTGTATGGCCTGTTTGGATGGGCATTATGTAGCCAATGACATTGATGCGGCCACGATAAAAAACATGGAAACACAGCGGTTGCACGACAGGAATGAAAAATAAAATATTAGTTATTGGTTCTGGTGCTCGCGAACATGCCATCGTCCGCGCCCTAGACCGCTCCCCCCAAGATAAAGCACTCTACTGCCTGGCTTCAAACATAAATCCCGGAATCTCGGTTCTTTGTAATGAATTCACAGTAGATAATATCAACCATCCGGAAATTGTAACAAACTACGCCAATGAAGTTGGCGCAGGCCTCGCCATTATCGGACCAGAAAATCCATTGTCCAATGGTGTGGCTGATGCACTTTGGAAAGTGGGCGTAAAAGTCGTTGGGCCGAAAAAAGATCTAGCCCAGATTGAAACATCAAAGGCCTTCACCCGGGATTTGCTTGCAGAATACAATATTCCTGGAGGACCCAAATATAAAACGTTTAATTCTATGTACCGTGTGTCTGAATTTTTAAATGATCTCGGTGAAAACTATGTGGTAAAATACGATGGGCTTGCCGGAGGAAAAGGCGTAAAAGTTGCCGGTGATCATCTTCACTCACATGATGAAGCTCTTGAGTACTGCCAGGAGCTGATAGATGCCGGTAGTAAATTTGTTATTGAAGAAAAATTCATCGGACAGGAATTTTCACTGATGAGTTTTTGTGATGGTGAACATCTCCAACATATGCCTGCAGTTCAGGATCATAAAAGAGCCTATGAAGGCGACACCGGTCCTAATACAGGCGGAATGGGTACTTATTCTGATGCAAATCACGGGTTACCATTTTTAACCGATGATGATATTACGCAAGCCCATGAGAGCAATATTGCTACAGCGAAAGCACTGAAGGGCAAATTCGGGGAAGGCTATAAGGGCATCCTTTATGGCGGATTTATGGCTACAGCAAATGGCGTGAAGCTCATAGAATATAATGCCCGCTTTGGGGACCCAGAAGCAATGAATGTGTTATCGCTACTGGATTCTGATTTTATTGAAATCTGCAATGGGGTTGTTGATGGAAACATTGATCAGGTTAACGTCCGATTCAATAATAAGGCAACGGTCTGTAAATATGCTGTACCGGAAGGATACCCTGACAGTCCGGTTCGGGGTCAGCCGGTTGATATATCTAATATTGAAAATCCGGACGGCCTGTTTTATGCTTCTGTAGATATACAGAACGGTCAACTGGTGGAGGCGGGGAGTCGAACGATCGCCGTAGTTGGAGTAGGAGATACTATATCCGCAGCAGAGCACGATGCTGAAAAAGAAGTGTCATCTATAACGGGACCGCTTTTTCACCGTGCTGACGTTGGTACAAATGCGTTAATCCAAAAGCGTGTCGATCACATGAATTCGCTCCGATGATCAAACTGGCTGTTCTTGGTTCAACTAACGGAACCGATCTGCGGGCAATCATGGCGGCCATCTCAAAAGGGGAATTGGAGGCTGAAGTGTCCGTTGTTATTTCTAATAGGAAAAGCGCTTACATCCTTGAGCACGCTCGTAACTACGATGTACCGGCGATCTTTATATCACATAAAGAAAAAGCTCGAGAAGAATTTGATGCCGAGATGACTATAGTTTTAAACAAGCGCGGTGTTGACCTGGTACTGCTCATCGGTTTCATGCGCATCCTTTCATCAGAATTCTGCCGCGTCTGGCAGAATAAACTTTTGAACGTTCACCCGTCACTCCTTCCTGAATATGCCGGCGGAATGGATACAAATATCCATGAAGAAGTACTAAAAAACGGCGATACTGAAACAGGGTGTACAATCCATTTTGTTACAGAAGAAGTGGATGGCGGCCCGATCTTGGTACAGAAAAAATGCCCTGTTTATGACAATGATAACGTGGATACGCTTAAAGTCAAAGTTCAAGCTTTGGAAGGTCGCGCATTTGTTGAGGCTATTAACATAATCAAAGGGAAAGGTACGCTTGAGTAATCTATCTGCAAAAATGATTATACAATCGTTGTTGATTTTTCTCTTCATCGGGTGCGGACAAAAACAATCTGCTGATTTAATCATCATTGGCAATATTTTCACCATGGATGCCGATCAACCAACCGCTGAAGCTATTGCTATAAAGAATGGTGAAATCCTGTTTGTTGGTAACCGCAAGACCGCTGAAAACTATAAGCGGTTTTCGACAAAAGTTTACGAAGTCCCCAACGGATCGGTGCTTCCGGGGTTTATTGACACTCATGTACATCTTTTATGGGGTGGTATTGAAGCAATTGAATGTGATCTTCATAATTTAAGATCCGCAGAAGAAATTTATACCGTTATTCGCGACTACATTAAAAATCGCCCCGATGAAGAGTGGGTCCGCGGCAATGGCTGGGAAATTCCCGTATTCCCTGAGGGGAACCCTCGTAAAGAATGGCTAGATATTATTGAACCGGATCGTCCGGTAATTTTGTATTCAGCAGATGGTCATTCTGCCTGGGTGAATTCCAAATCGCTGAAGCTGGCTGGAATCGATCGACACACTCCTGATCCGTTGAACGGTCGCATCGAACGCGATCCGGACACCGCAGAACCCAGCGGAACCTTGCGCGAAGATGCTATGATACTGGTAGGAAAATTTTTGCCTGCTTATTCCAAAAAACAAATTGAAACAGGACTGATTAATGCGGCTCATAAAGCCAATCACTTTGGGATCACTGGTATTCTAGACGCTGGGATTGGGGAAATCGATGGGTTGTATGCGTATCGTAATTTATCAAGGAGTAAAAAGGTGAACCTTCGGATTTCGGCTTCACAATACGCTGAGCCCGCCGACTGGCGTAAGAGCCTAGAAAAAATGAAAACCCTTCGTTTTATCGATAAAAATTGCCGGATGAACACAGTAAAATTCTTTGCTGACGGTGTAATCGAAGGTCGTACCGCCGCACTGCTGGATCCATATATAGGAACGGAAGACCGTGGAATATTGAACTGGCATCCCGATAGTATGAATTCAGCCATTGCCGCATTTGATAAAGCCGGGTTTCAGGTGCACGTCCATGCCATCGGCGATCGCGGCATCCGCACTACACTGGACGCTTTTGAGTACGCCCAAGATATAAATGGTCCTTCCGATAAGCGTCACATGATGTCACATATTCAATTGATCCACCCCGATGACCAGCCACGGTTTAATGAATTGGATATTACCGCCAGTTTCCAGTCTCTGTGGGCTTATCCCGATGATTATATCACACAAATGACCATCCCCGTTTTAGGGCCCCAACGAGCCGAGTGGCTCTACCCCATTGGGAGCGTGGAAAAAACAGGCGCACACATTACCGGCGGAAGCGATTGGACCGTATCCTCTTTGAATCCGCTTGATGCCATTGAAGTAGCTGTAACACGTCGCGAGCCAGGTGAAATCAAGGGTGAAGCATTACTGCCCAGCGAAGCAGTTGGCCTGTCAACCATGCTGAAAGCTTACACTATTGACGGGGCTTACAGTCTTTTTCTGGAAGACAAAGTGGGGTCAATCCAAGCAGGGAAACGGGCCGATATTATTTTTTTAGACCGTAACCTGTTTTCAATCCCGTCCCATGAAATCCATTCAGCAAAAGTCACTCACACTTTCTTCGATGGAAAACTTGTTTATGAAAAATAAATGTTTTCTTTCGTCTGTAACAGTGTTTATGTACTGGAGCTTTTACAAACTCATAACATTGCTGTGCCAAATCAAGGCAACACATGTACGCATAAACATATGAAAACTTTTACAAGATGATTTCAAAACCAACATTAAACCAAAATCCAACCCGGGTAAAACGAGCGCTCATTTCTGTTTTTGATAAAACGGGCGTCATTGAACTTGCCCAATCATTAAATGAACTTGGTGTAGAAATTTTATCCACTGGTGGTACAGCCAAAACTCTGCGGGATACAGATATTCCCGTTATTGATGTAAGCGATTATACTCAATTCCCAGAAATCATGGATGGCCGGGTTAAGACCATCAATCCTTTGGTTGGGGGCGGCATTTTAGGTCTACGGGATAAACATGCCGACGATGCGGAATCCAACAACATTAAATGGATTGATTTGGTAGTCTGCAATCTTTATCCTTTTTCTAAAACAATTTTCCAGGAAGATTGCGACCTGGCGCTGGCTCTGGAAAATGTTGATATTGGCGGCCCTACCATGATCCGCTCTGCCGCAAAAAATGTGGGTTGGGTTTGTGTGGCGGTTGATCCTTTGGAATATTCTACTATCGCTGTTGAACTTCAATCAAATGGCCAAATTTCATTTGAAACACGAAGGAAATTCTCATCCAAAGCTTTTGGCCACATGGCACAGTATGACACTATCATTCATAATTATTTGAAAAACGAAAAACTATCGGAGGATTTTTCCCTGACCTTTAAAAAGCATTCCGAAATGCGTTATGGAGAGAATCCCCACCAGTCTGCGGCTGCTTACCAGATCCCTGAAGATCGTTCAAACAATATTTTGAATGCAAAGATGCATCAAGGCAAGAAACTTTCATACAATAATATTATGGATGCCGACGCAGCCTTAGCCTGCCTGAAAGAATTTGACCAGACGGCCTGTGTGGTGGTGAAGCACGCTAACCCCTGCGGTGTGGCCATCGGTGATGACCTTCTGGATGTCTACAATCGCGCTTTTAATGCAGATCGCCTTTCTGCATTTGGTGGAATCATTGCTATGAGCCGAACATGCATAGAAGATGTAGCTAAAGCCATTAATAATGTTTTCGTGGAAATTGTCCTGGCACCTTCGTTTGATGAAACAGCACTGACAATTCTATCCAAAAAGAAAAATCTGCGCGTGCTAGAAATCGGAGAAATCAAAAAACGGGAAACAAAACTGGAGGTCCGTAATGTAGATGGGGGAATCCTAGTTCAGGAAAACGATACATCTGTTTTAACACGTGAACACCTGAACACTGTAACGAACATTGTTCCCGCGGAACAGGACTTGGACACTATGCTTTTTGGCTGGAAGGTGTTGAAACATGTGAAGTCCAACGGTATCCTGATCGCGAAAAATAATACAACGATTGGTGTGGGTGCCGGTCAAGTTAGTCGGGTGGATTCAGTGGACATTGCTCTCCGAAAATCAGGTAATAATATTAGTGGCTCTATTCTTTGTTCAGATGCCTTTTTTCCTTTTCGTGACAGTATTGATAAAATAGCTAAGGCGGGAATCAAAGCTGTGATTCAGCCGGGTGGCTCTGTCCGGGACCAGGAAGTGATCGATGCTTGCGATGAGCATGGCATCGCCATGGTCTTTACCGGGCAACGCTGCTTTAAGCACTAATACCGCGGTATGTCCGGTTCATCCTTTATCGATCAGGCATCAATACCTCCATTCAAATTGATCATATCATATCCCAGCTGTTCTAAAAATTGACATATTTGTGCCGAGCGGGTACTCATATGGCATGGGGTAACGATCGATTTTTCTTTATCCAATTCTTTATTTCGTTGCGGAATTTCCATCATTGGAATATGTATATGCGGATCAATTTTGGATGTGACTATTTTTTCTAGTTCCCTTAAATCAAGTAGTATATAATTATCTTTTTTCTATCAAATTATTTTACGCTAATTGATTTCACGATTTATAAAACTCCAGCCTATCTGTTATAATACCATCGATCCCGTTGTCTAACAGCCAATCTATGGCAGGCTTTGTGTTGATTGTCCAGGCGTTTATGCGCAACCCATTTCTTTTCGCATAGACTAGGAGATCTTTTGTGATAATGTCCCCCCTGGGATGTATAAAATCCGGGCGTGCTATAAAAATAAGGGGTAAAAGTTCTCTGTTTTGAAAAATCCACCCGGTTGGAATTTTCTTATTAAACTTCTTTACTGCCCATAGCGTTAATGGGTTAAAACACGAAATAATGGTTGTATTAGTTTTTCTGGTTTTATTAATAATTTTTACAGCATTGTAAGCTGTCTTTATATCAAGCCACCCGTGTGTTTTAATTTCAACATTGATCAGAATTTTATCATCTAAAGCATTAAAAACTTCTTCAAGAGTATAAATCCGTTCGTGTTTATTTTTACGGTTGCTTTCAGTATTCCGCAACTGCAGGTTTTTAAAGTCCCTATGATGTATATATCCAAAGCTCTCTGTTTTTCTTTCCAGATCAAAATTGTGTGAACAAACAACTATACCATCCTTTGTTGAAAGAACATCCATCTCTAGGGCTGGAATTCCCGCAGCTATTGCATGATTATAGGAAGAAAGAGTGTTTTCCGGATGCTTTAGCAGCGCTCCGCGGTGGGCAAACCAAAGCGGTTTCTGATGATATATACTGTTTACCCGGTCGGGTCGCCATGATAAAAAATAAGTCATGGCTACAGCAAGTAAAGCGATAACGATATAATATAACATCCCGGTCTTTAGTAGGAAGATACACTTAAACAGGTTTCCTTGTGCCGAAAAACAACCTTGTCAGAAAATATTGATCCCGCCGCCGTTGGTTTGTACCCTTAAAAAGCTGTAAAATTCCAACCAATTTTTTCAAGGAAATTAATGATTTCAGCGCTGGCTATTATTGCCTTGTTTTTAACAGTTTACCTGTTCATCAGGGACATGGGTGATCAGCAAGTTATCAGCAGTCGTTTTGATTCACATTACCGACTCTTCCACGCCGAGACCGTCGTTCAACACGAATATATTGCTAAACCGGAAACGATCTGGAAAGTGTTGACTACATTAGAGGATTATTGCCTGTGGTTTCCCGGTATCAATAGGTTGTTGCCGATTGTTGATACGCCCCGCTATGTTCACCGTTTTTCTTTCGATCGCTTTTTATTTGAACCCGGCGCCTTTATCAAAATTCGTCAGCGGTCATTCTTGCCTTGGTTTAGGGGTCGCATTATGGGGATGGAGCCCAACAAAAAACTCGAACTGGAAATGAGTTTCAGTCCTGTAAATAAAGAAATAGTTTCCTTTCAAATTAATCTTACTCCTTCAGGCGCTTCAGAGGTTATTTGTAAACGCAGCAGTCAGGGCTTCTTTTCTTTTTTAACGACTTGGGGTTTTACAAATCATGGTTCTTCAATTTTGCACAATCTTGCACATATTTTACCCGATGATCAAACCGACGGCAAAGAGGTAAAAGATGAAAGCTCTAAAGATACGGGGCCACAATTAAGCCGCGAAACAATCATTGCCCAAGCAGTACAGGCTGGGCTCGATGGAAATATGGATTTGATCAACGCTATTCCGGATAAACCAACACGTGGATTGGCAAAAGCTGCTTTATTGCGATCTAAACGTTTGGGGAGTATGCCCGACAATCTTGTTAAAGCGTTAGCCGCCGGACCTGTGGCCGCGACAATCGCCGCGCCTACAACATCGGCGGGTGGGCTCCCAGCCTTTGCGAGTAATGAAAACTTGATTGCCTTTGTTGTAAATAAAGCACTCGATGGTGACATGGACCCCATCAATAGCATTCCTGAAAAGCCGCTGCGTGGCAAGGCCAAAGCGGCAATGATTAAGGCAAAACGTACCGGCGAGCGGCCGGCCATGCCCGATGCTCCGGATGCTTTCGTCCCGACTCCCCTCACAGCCCCCACTGAAGATGAATCTGAAGAGGAGCTGATAACGCGCCTTGTCGATGCCGGTGCGCAGGGCAATATGGATGAAATCAATGCGCTGGATAACAAAGTTTTGCGGGGGAAAATCAAATCAGCCGTCTTCCGCGCCAAACGCGCCGCAAAATAAACCCTGAACTATAATGGCACGCTTTGCAATTCTGGTTGAAGGGCGCTTCAACTTCCTCTATGCAAAAACCGGCAACGCCCTACTACGTTACAAGCCCGAAGATGTAGTTTGCTGCATTGATTCAACCAACGTTGGAAAAACAACAGACAATGTCATGAAAATTGGCGGCGATACACCTGTGGTGGGCGATGTTGAAAACGCACTGCAATATAAACCTGACACATTATTAATAGGCATAGCGACAGAAGGTGGTTATTTGCCAGAGAATATGCACTCTTCTGTAATAACGGCTATTGAAAACGGTTTAAACATCGTTTGTGGATTGCATGAATTTTTAAGCAATGATCCGACTTTTTCAAATCTGGCGGAAAAAAACAGCATAACCATTACCGACTTACGCAAACCTCCAGACCCTCTGCCGTTTACAAGGGGTTCATGGAAAAATCGCAAAACACCTGTATTGTTAACCGTGGGAACTGATTGTGATACTGGAAAAATGACCGCGGCCTGGGAAATAAAAAACAAACTTCAGGCGCGTGGTGTAAACGCAGCGTTTGTCGGTACTGGCCAAACGGGTATTTTGCTAAGTGAGTGCGGGGTTGCTGTTGATGCCGTGATCAGCGATTTTGTTGCTGGTGCAATTGAGGCTGAAATAGACAGGGTGGCCAGCGATTGTGATATCGTAATTGTAGAGGGTCAGGGTTCTATAACACACATGGCTTATTCTGGCGTTGCGCTGGGTTTATTACATGGTTCCATGCCCGACATGCTTATCATGTGTCACGAACCTGTTCGTGAAATAGACACGTTTAATCACCCCATGCCTCCAGTGATCAGCACTCTTAATCTATATCTCGATCTGATGAAGGTCTTTAAGCCTTGTGTCTGTGCCGGATTCGGCTTGATCACTTATTCTGAAGCTGACAAAGCAGCGCGCGAAACAATTCGTAATTATAGTAGTGATTTCGGTCTTCCTGCCGAAGACCTTGTGCGTTTTAGCGGCAAATCAATTATTGATAATATAATTGACCAATTAAATCGAATGTAGGTTCACCGCAGAACTCTGTACTGCAGCTGATTGATATTATTATTAACCTCCAGTTTTTGCACTAGCTCCAGTTGCAACTCCTCTTCCAGATCATAAAACAGCGCAACCCCTTTGCCAAATACGAGCGGGTGGGAGGTCAAATACAGGTGTGTTAAATATGGGGCAAAACGTGTGTTTGTTCTACCGCCTCCGGCAATAAAACATTTATCTGAATCTATACTATCCAATATCGTTTTTGGGTTGTCATTTCTATGTATAACTATAATATCACGTCCTGTCAGTTCATTTTGCATGCTGTTAAAAGTGTGCGATCCCATAATAACAGGATATCCTAATGTTTGTTCTTTAAACAGGTGCAAATCCTGCGACCAGTCTATGATTTCATGGCTGTTCCTGGCGATAAAACCGTCGGCTGTCACTGCTGCTATTAAAATAATATCCATATAAATAAGGCAGAGCGTAAAATCGCTCTCCGCCGGTTTAACAAACTAACGTAAGTTAAATTACTTTTCTAAAGGTTCCCCTTTTTCATCAACCGATCCTGCCGCAACTATAACCAATTTATTGAGAACAATATACTTTTGTACCGCGTCATTAATTTCTTCAAGCTTCATTCCTTGTATGATGCCGGGATATTCATCCAGCATTGCATCATCATATCCGCGCTCAGTATTGCGCAATATTTGCCCAGCTAGGCCGCCGGTGGTGGCCAATCCAACTTTATATGAACCTGTGATTGTCTCTTTTTTAGCATTTAATTCGTCTTCTGTTACACCTCTAACCCAACCATTAATCTGATCCACTGCAGCATCTTTACCCTTTTGCAGTAGATTCGGCGCAAAGGTACCCCAAATACTCCAATAACCATCATTGCCATTATTAACACCGCGAATAATGGAATATATACCATATGTCAAGCCCATTTGATCGCGTACCGTTTGCATCAGCCGTGCGGCAAAATTGCCCCCTAAAATGTAGTTGCCAACCATTAGGGCATAGTAATCTTCATGTTTTCTATCAATACCAATGGGCACACCAAGAAACATGTCTACGCTTGTTTTATCTTCCATAGTTATATACTGTGTTGTAGAACTGATGTCATTTGCCGAAGATGTGCGTGCCGGTATCGTTAAATCCGACTGAGTCCAATCACCAAAAGCGTCCTGTAGCGCTTTCAATAAAATTGCATTATCAACATCGCCAACAGCTACAACAAGCATATTGCCCAAACCATAACTGTTTTTGTGATAGGTTTGCAGGTCCGCAACTGATGTTTTTTCCACATCCGCTATTTCATCGTCAATCTCTCTGGAATAGTTTGGATGGCTTTCTGGATAAATTATCCTGCTAAATCTGCCGCTTGCCTGCGCACGAGTATTTTCTTTAGCTCTTTGTAAATTTCCCACCCGGCGTTTTTTCAGATTTTCTAGATCACTTTCATTAAACGCTGGAGATATTAACTGTTCACCTAACAGTTCAATAACAAGGGGAATGTCTTCTTTCAAACAACGCGCATTAAACCGTACCCTGTATTTATCGCTTGCGAAGCTTAATCGTGCGCCTACCGCCTCCAGCCTTTCGCTAATTTCAAATTTGTTTTGTCTTGTGGTGCCTTCGTCAAGCATATCAGCTGTTAATTCCGCCACTGCTTTGTTCGTTGCTGGGCTGAACATATCACCGCCTAAAATGCTCCCTGTGATTGTTACAACATCTTTTATGGGTGTATTCGTCGTTTTAAGTTCCAATCCATCTACTGGAGATGATGTTACTATCTGACTAGCAATTGATGATTGTGGCTTTGTTGTTTTTCTGCGTTTTGAACTGCTTTTTACCGCGCCTGATTCAGCAAATGCTTCCTTTCTATAGTTTAAAGGTTGATGCACATTTTGCGTTCCGCCTGTGTCACCATCTCCGTTTTTGATTTCAGGAATAAAATAGCCTGTGGTGCTTTGGTTTTCTTGCAGGTATTTATTGGCTGCGTTCTTTATATCTTTCGCTGTCACTGCTGAAATTTTTGCACTATACGTTGTATAAAATTTCCAGTCACCGATGGCAATTGCTTCATTCAAAGCAGATGCTATTGAATAAGAGCCATCTCTGCTAAAGGCCATTTCCGATCGTATTTGAGCCTTTGCCCTTTTGATTTCATCATTTTTAATACCATTTAGCTTAATATTGTCATATTCATCAAGAACGAGTTGTTCAATTTCGCCATGGTCGGTGTCGGGCGTCATAAAAACATATGTTGCAAAAAGTCCATTATCCTTAAAGGGGAAATCCCACATGAACAGGCTTGTTGCCAGGCCTTTATCAACAATTTTCCTATAAAGCCTGCTTGATTTTCCACCACCAAGTATTTTTGACAATACCTGCAGAGCATAAGTATCATTATTCAGTCCGTTGGGCGATTTATGAGCAATGCCAACAATGCCCGTTTCTCCTTTGCGCTTTATAACAAATCTTCTTGGGCCTTCCTGTTTAGGTTCCGTAGTATACATTTCAGGAATGTTGTGCGGGCTTTTTTTATGTTTTCCAAAATATTTCCTGACCAGTTTTAATGCGTCTTCTTTTTCAAAATCACCTATAATAGTAACTGTGGCATTATTAGGCCAATAATACGTGTTATAAAACTCACGGAGTCGCTCGGTGGATACATTTTCAATGTCTGATCGCCAGCCTATGGTTGAATGGTGGTAAGGGTGAGCCTGATATGCTGTTGCCCAGATATTTTTATCCAAGGCGTCAAAGGGATCGTTTTCGCCTCGCTCAAACTCATTGCGCACAACTGTCATTTCCGGCTCACGATCTTCCTCTCGCAAAAATGCGTTTCTCATCCGGTCAGCTTCAATAGCAATAGCTGTTTCCAAATGTTCGCTGGGCAGGAGCTCAAAATAATTTGTTCTGTCCAGCCAAGTTGTTGCATTGATACGAGCACCAACATTCTGTAGTACGGTCCAAATGGCCGTGTTGCGTTTTTTGTTAAAACTTCGGGAACCTTTAAACATCAAATGTTCCAACAGGTGCGTGGAGCCTGTATATCCGATTGCTTCATTTCTAGAGCCGACATGATAGGTAACCATAAATGTTACCACGGGCGCTGAATGGTCTTCCATCAATAATACAGTTAGATCGTTGGAAGACATTTTATATTCCTCAATGCCGACTGAAGATTCTATATACTCAAATCCGTTAGATTGGCTTTTTCCCATTACAAATCCTGTTATTATAATTAGTAAACATATTAATGAACTAGTTCGTTTCATACTTCATTTCCTTTCCCTTGAATTATTTTTTACTCTGTATTTCTGCGCTAACACCAATACCAAGCGCGATGCCAATAGCGATTCCAACGCCTACGCCTAGCGTTAGACCGGCACCGACCATGATTTTTTGGTCTTTTTTTCTTTGTTCTTTGGGTTTGAAGTCAAAACACTACTTCCTTCTGATTTCTTAAACTAGATTTTTTTGCTTGCATCGTCCTTGGGGCGTTTTTGTTTAATCTCCATCCCGTACTATAATCTTCTTTTTGATAATACGAACGTCTTTTTCTTTATGATCGTCATTGTGGTCATCATCAATGTCGATCACTATTACATTGCCACTCTTTGATTTCCATTTAAAATTGCCTTCTTTCATATCATAATCGTCCGCATTTACTTCCTCGCCATTGACTATCACTTTCATTATTGTATCACCATCCACAATTTCCTTTTTGATTTTTACATCCATTTCATGGCCATCACCGACAAAAATTCCGTTATCATCCCCAAAAAATACCATTTCATGTTTTCCTTCGTGTCCAAAATGCTCAGCTACCACAGGTGCCATAGATACGTCGTGTCGACTCGTAAAGCGAAAGATACCAACGGCTACTACCGCTAGAAATAGGTATTTCCATAACAATTCTAGTTTTTCTTTTGTATTCATTTTATTCTCCATTTATTTATTAGTCGAAAAGATATTGAAATTTTAAAAACAGCTGACGATCGCTGATTTGGCTTTCCTGTATGGAATCTATGCTCAAATTTTCAGCGATCTGGTTTGATGTGGAACCAATATAAAAGATCGTAAACGGGCTGGGCTGATAGCTCAGTAAGGGCTGCAGCTGAAAGGTCTGGCTGAAATCATTATACTGCCCCAGGAGACGAAAACTGAGGGCCTGGTTGTATTGATAATTCATCCGTATTCCTGTTAAATAACCGGAATAATGTTCTTTCTTTTTATCCAAGGTGGTCATTTTGTGGTTTTCATAACTCCCGCTTATCTGCATTCGATCAGAAATTTTCAGTTGGGCCCAGAGAGAAAATGAATTGCTGTTTCCTTTTTCTGGAACATCCAAAAATGTCACGGTGTTCACGCCTTCGCTTAGGCTACCGCCGAAGGCTAGAAATTTATTGAAGCGGCTATTTATATTTGCCCTTATGGTCCACAAGTTTTCTAAATCTGTGGCTTTGAATCGTTCAAAAGGAATCACGGTAATATTAACATTCAACCGCGTTTGGCGGGGCAGCACCACATTGCCAAAAAAGGACGTGTAACGCGATTTTTTCTCGCCGTCGAAATTGTATTCTACACCAGTATGAAACCCACCGACTATTTTGCTGATTAACTTATCCGGGGTATACACCCAAAAACTTTGCAGGTAGACACGACGCTGGTTATTATTGGAAATAAACCCATTATCTGCCCTGAAAGTAGGTGTTTTATGATCATAGCCTGTTTCCAAACCCCAGTGTTCTGTTTCGCGGCGAAACTCGAGTTCAACCGCATTTCCAGTAAAAGACTCCCCGTCGAATGTGAAGGTATTATCATCTCCGAAGATTGTACTACTCACTAATAGAGAGTCATTTGGTTCTTGGGTTTGGCTGAAAAGGGTCTGGAGTTCCATCTGGTAGGTTTTATTGAATTTATAGCGTGTATCAAAGCCAACCACGGACCCGCTGCCGTCACTTTCAACCATGCGACGGTCTGTGCCAAGAATACCAAAATAACTGGCTTCTTCCAATGTCCTCCTGAACCTGAAAATATTGGATAAACTTCGTCCTCCTGATACAGAAAAACTCTGCTCTTCTCCAGGTATAATGTATGGCGAATCTTCATCCATGGCCGACAGCAGGTACCAGGAATTTTTTTGCCCCCGGTTTATCATGCGTCCAGAAGCGATAGGATTATTGATGGAGCGGGTATAAATGGCATTGATCCAGGTGTCGATCAGGTCGTTCCCGGCATTAAAGAAAGGACGTTTTTCCGGAAAGAAGAGAGCGAATGTTGTGTTCACGTCCACCTGTTCCTCATCGGCCTCGACCTGGCTGTAGTCGGGATTGATGGTGAGTTCTATAACACGATCAGAACTTAAGCTGTATTTTATTCCCAAAGATGCTTCGCCCAACGCTGTTCCTTTTTGAAGCGTATTATTTTGATCAAGCTCCGAAACCTGCGAACCAAC
>CATMBH010000008.1:0-15778 GCA_950063985.1 uncultured Fidelibacterota bacterium | reverse complement strand
CTGCCATTCGAATAACACATATTCCCACGGGAATAGTGGCTCAATGTCAGAATGAACGTTCCCAGCATAAAAATAAAGCCACGGCAATGAAAGTGTTAAAAGCGCGTCTCTATCAATTAGAAGTAGAAAAACAAAAAGAAGATGTTCAGAAATTGGAAGATTCTAAAATGGATATCGGCTGGGGGAGCCAGATTCGATCCTATGTTTTCCATCCCTACAATATGGTGAAAGACCACAGAACCAAGGAAGAAACAGGAAATATTTCAGCAGTCATGGATGGCGCCCTTGATAATTTCATCCGGGCGTTTTTGATGAGTAAGTTGAAGTAGGAAAGGGATGAACAATTTTTAAATGTAAAGAATAATAACTAGTCATGCCGCTATCTTGATGACAAGTCGTAAGCAAGGTTTGATATGATGAAGACGGGAAATACCACATACAAAGCTGCCATCCGCATTGCGCTTGCGACAGGGTTCTTATTACTGTTGCCCTTGTTGGCGATGCAGTTTACTAATGAAGTGGTCTGGGATCTGGCTGATTTCATTGTCGCTGGCGTCCTATTATTCGGCACTGGTCTAACGTATAAGCTGGCAGCGAGAAAAGCGAGGAAAACGGGCAATACCGCGTACAAATCCGCTGTCGGTCTTGCGCTCGCCGCCGCCTTCATCCTCATCTGGGTGAACGGTGCTGTTGGCATTATCGGGTCTGAAAATAACGACGCCAACCTGATGTATGGCGGTGCGCTTGCCATTGGAATCATCGGTGCCATCATCGTGCGCTTCCAGCCACATGGAATGGCACGGGCGATGTTCGCGACGGCACTCGCTCAGATGTTGGTCCCAGTGATTGCGCTGATTATCTGGCCGCCCCAAGTTATCTCCTGGGGTGCGGCGGGTGTGTTCGGCGTGTTCGTTCTTAATGCGTTCTTCGTCATGCTGTGGGTTGGATCGGCGTTGTTGTTTCGGAATGCAGCGAGGGAACAACCTCCCTCATAAATATCAAAGTATACGAAAAATAAAATTATAAAAAACCCCTCGAAAAGAGGGGTTTTTTATGGAACATTTATTAGGTTGAATTTATTCTACTGGGTTCCCATCCCCATCGAGTAAAATTGGGTCACCGAAACCCAGTGATTTTAGTCCGTCCAATTGTGTGGCAGCATCCCCCACAACCAAGTAAATCATTTCATTTGGACGTATAAGCTTCCGTGCTAGTTCGTTGTGGCTTTCTACGGTCATATCCCTAACTATTTCTTCCTGGTCCTTGATGTAGTCAAAAGGAAAGCCATAAGTGGCAATATTACTTATCATCCCGCGCAAGGCACCCAGGGTTTCAAAGCGTCGTGCATTAGATTTCAACAAAACATTTTTGGTAAAATCCAGATCTTCTTCAGCAATTGGATCACAATAGGCCGTCATCAGGTCTTTAAAGATATTGATAGACTCTTCGGTCGTATTTGATCGTACACCAGAAGAAGCAGTGAATTTTCCGGGGAATTTTGAACCGCTGAATCTTGTACGAGCCCCATAGGTAAACCCTTTTTCCTCACGAAGCACCAGATTAACATCACCGCTGAAATTTCCACCCAGTTTCATATTCATCACTGTAGCAGGGAAGTAGTCTGGATCAGTCAGGGCTAACCCCAAATATCCAATTCGGATTTCAGATTGCTTGGCATTGGGGACATCTACGAAATAGACTTTTGCCATTTTATCAGGTTCCGGCATTTCATATTCAGTGAAAATCACTTCTTTTACTTTCCATTTGTCTACCAATCCTTTAAACGCTTTAACAGCTACATTGCGATTTAAATCACCCACAATACTGATTGAAACTAAATCAGCTGAAAAATTGGCTGTATAGTAGTTTTTCAAATCATCCAATTCGATAGACTCAACGGATTCAACAGTTCCGGATGTTGAATTTGCAAGGATATGAACGCCATAAATCAATTTATTATACACTTTTGATGCAATGGATGAAGGCACAGCTGCCCGGCGTTTTATGGATTCAGCTGTCTCTCTTTTGATGCGATCAAATTCTGTTTCATCCCAGCGTGGTTCAAACAGGATTTCCTCAACCAATGCAAGAGTAGGAAGAAAATTCCGTTTTAAGGTTGTGACCTCAATTCCAATCGATTGTTTACCAGTATACATATAAATAGATGACCCCAATGCATCTATCGCTTCTTCAAGTTCAACGGGAGTTTTATTGGCTGTGCCTTCCATCATCATATCAGTAACGAGATTAGCGACACCAACTTTATTCGGATCATCCAAAAGCATACCGCCATGAATTTGAATACCGAAATTGATCAAAGGCAGTTCATTATGTTTCGAACCATAGAGTGAAATACCTTTTTTGTAATTATGTTTCCAGATTGTAGGCAGGTTTAAACGGGGTTGCGGTCCAGTGGTCGGTTCAACTGACCGGTCGAATGTAGACGGAATTTCAGTCACATCCATACTGCCTGTTCCCGTTTCTTTAGCCACATTTTCAACGATTTTTTCTTCCTTTATTGGGAAGAGAACTGACCCATCAGCAACTAAGTCTACTTTACCTTTGGGTACGAAGCTGGTCATAACATAATTCTGGCCTTTAACATATTTTTCATACACACGTTTAACATCACTCATATTGACATCGAGGACTTTTTGCAATTCTTCGGCAATTGCATCCGGAGATCCATAAAACTCGTTGTAGTATGCCAGCTGAAACCCTTTTCCCAACACAGAGGAAATTCCCTGATAGAAACCGGTTTCATATTTGGCTTTTAGTCGTTCTAAGTCTTCTGCTGTGAAGCCATAACTTTCAAAGCGGGCAAATGCTTCATGAACTGCCGCTTCTACATCTGTCAGGCTCGTGGTTGGAAATGCATTAACAACAACATTGAATGTTCCGGCAATTTCCTGTGTGCCGCTGTATGAATATAGATTGGGGGCCAGTTTCTTTTCTTCCACAATGACTTTATACAGCGGCGCTTTTTTCCCATCACTTAACAGTTGACTCAATAATTCAAGGGCAGATGCATCAGCGTGTTTATGATCCACAGTTGGAAACACCATAGTTAAGCGTGGTGAGCTGGCGAAATTATCTTCGTGGTATACTTTTTTGGTTTCTGCGAGTTTCACCGGTATAGGTTCCGGGTCACCATTATCGGGACTAGATTTGATTTCGCCGAAATATTTTTCAACCAATTTTTTCACGTTCCTTTTGTTAATATCCCCAGCGATCACCATGGTGGCATTGTTTGGGCCGTACCATTTTTCGTAAAAATCACGCACATCTTTTAATGTTGCGTTTTGCAGGTCTTCTAATTCTCCGATAGTTGTCCAATTGTAGGGGTGATCTTCGGGATATAGGTTTTTAATGATCACATAATTGTTGTGTCCATAGGGGCGATTATCCACTCGTTGGCGTTTTTCATTTTGAACCACTTCCTGCTGGTTCTCAAAAGCAGGTTGCGTCACGGTAGAAAGGAGCCATCCCATACGGTCAGATTCCATCCATAAGACGGTCTCTAATGCATTTTTGGGGACAACCTCATAATAAACTGTACCATCTTTATTGGTGCCGCCATTGAGCGTCCCGCCGACATTTTGAATTTTTTTGAAGAATTGGTCCTGGCCAACGTGTTGAGATTCCTGAAACAGCATATGTTCAAACAAGTGGGCGAAACCGGTTCGGCCTGGCGTTTCGCGATTGGAACCAACGTGATATTGAATCGCTACACCAATGATTGGATCTGATTTATCCGTGTGTAGAATAACAGTTAAACCATTATCCAGTGTATATTTTTCATATTCGATAGTGAATGGGGTAGCGGCTTTTAGGTTACAGCCAATTATAAAAATGGCTACATAAATGCCTGCAAAAAGTGATTTTTTAAACATGAAATTTTCCTCTTACCAAATGAAATGTGTTGTTACAACAAACAGAATATCTTGTAGTTCCATATGTTGACAAAAATTACGCTAAATGGTTGTTCTTACATATGAATATTGCAACTTATCCGGTTCCTCTCTTGTAAATAGTCGTTTGGGGAGAGTAATAAATAAAGAATCATTTAGGCACTGTAAGCTATATATTTAAATTCACCTTCTTCAATTTGTAAATAAAACCATGTCAGATGAGCACAAAAGTTTAAACGAAATTATTCGCTTCCGTAAAGAAAAGCTGGACACTCTCCGTGAGCGAGGCGTGAATCCCTATCCTTATAATTATAAACCCACACATACCAGCGGTGAGATCCTTGAAAACTACGATGATTTAGAAGAAAAAGATGTCACCGTTGCCGGCCGCATCATGGCACTGCGCAAGATGGGTAAAGCATCCTTTTTTCATATACAGGATATGGGCGGGCGCATTCAGGTGTACATCAAACGGGATGAAGTGGGTGAAGACGCATACGCGAATTTTAAACTCATGGATATTGGCGATATCGTCGGTGTTACGGGCTATCCTTTTACTACAAAGTCAGGGGAAAAGTCCATCCATGCCAAAGAATTCACGGTTTTAGCGAAAAGCATTCGTCCGCTGCCGGTTGTGAAAGAAAAAGACGGTGAAACATTCGATGCCTTTGAAGATAAGGAACTCCGTTATCGGAACCGTCATCTGGATCTCATAGTCAATCCCGATGTAAAAGATGTTTTTGTAAAACGTGCCAAGATTATTGCAACTATACGTCAATATCTGGATGAAATGAATTTTCTGGAAGTGGAAACACCCATATTACAACCCCTTTACGGCGGAGCAAATGCCCGTCCCTTTTCCACCCATCATAATGCACTGGACCAGCAGCTTTATCTGCGCATCGCTGATGAATTATACCTTAAGCGACTGATTGTTGGTGGTATTGACCGTGTCTATGAGATTTCAAAGGATTTCCGCAACGAGGGTATGGATAAGAATCATAACCCGGAATTCACCATGCTGGAATTTTATTGGGCTTACGCAGATTACGAAGACAATATGAAAATAGTGGAAGATATGGTTCGCAAAACTGCTGAAGCGGTGAATGCCACACATGTCACTTGGCATGGCAATGGGATCGACCTGTCCAAGTCTTTTGCGCGCAAGCCCATTCTGAAATTATTGAAAGAAGCCACGGGACAGGATCTAGGTTCTGCGACCAATGACAAAATGAAAAAACTGTGTAAGTCGCACAATATTGATGTGGAAAACAATGCCAACTACGGCCAAATGCTCGATGCACTGCTGGACGCACTGGTGATTCCTAATCTGCTTCAGCCCACATTTGTAATTGATTACCCCAAAGCCATTTCACCGCTGGCCAAAGCACACCGTAGTGGAGACTCCAACCTGGTGGAACGCTTTGAATTATTTATCAGTGGTGCGGAATTCGCCAATTCTTTCACAGAATTGAATGATCCGATTGATCAGCGGGAACGCCTTGAAGCTCAGGCTCAATTGCGAGAGCAGGGTGACGAAGTAGCCCAGCTTGTGGATGAGAATTTTATCCAGGCGATGGAATGCGGTATGCCGCCTACTGGAGGTGTGGGGCTTGGTATTGACCGCCTCACAATGCTTCTTACAGAGCAGCACACCATCAAAGATGTAATCCTCTTTCCAGCCATGCGGACTGTCGATGAATGAAGATAGCATTCCGCATTGCCTTTCGACATTTAGGTTTTAAGCACCAGGGCAGTTTTACCTCTTTTGCCAGCTTGGCAGCCATGGTCGGGTTGGGGCTGGGTATATGTGCACTAATTCTTACCGCATCCGTTCTCAACGGTTTTGAGGATACCATTTCCAGGAAAATCGCCGGGTTTGATGGGCATATTCGCGTTCAGCATTTCTTATTTAAACCGATGGTTCCATTTCAAACCAAACTCGATAGTATTCTAACTGCAAGCAATTCATCATTTTCTAGTGTAGCTTATATACAGGAAGCAGCCATGGTTCGCAAAGGGCGTTCGGCTGAAGGAATTCTGATCATTGGCCATGGTGAAAATGCATTGCCAAAAAGTATCAATCAAATGATGCGCAAAGGATCTGCCAGTTTGAATGAGGGCAGTATTGTCATCGGCAGCGATCTGGCCAGTGCCCTCAAAATAAAAGTGGGAGATAAGCTCGTTTTAGTCGACATGAAATCCATGGTGACCCTTTCATCCGGCCAGCGCATGAAGCAGGCAGTGGTAAGTGGTCTTTTTAAATCGGGATTGCAGGAATATGACAAGACTGTGGTCTATATGCCCATCAAGGATGCCCAATCTTTATTTCAATATGATGATAAAGTGTCTGGTTATACTATCAGCATCAATAATGGTAAAAGGGCAGAGTTTTTAGCAGCAAGAATTGAGGAGGTGTTAGGTTATCCCCACTATGCCATTACCTGGCAGGAAAAACACCGCACGCTCTTTAACTGGCTGAACCTCCAGAAATGGCCCATTCTCATCATATTCGGTATGATCGCCTTGGTGGGCGTGGTCAATATTGTTTCGGCCCTCACCATGATCGTTTTGGAAAAAATACGCTCCATTGGTACGCTCATTTCCATGGGAATGGACAAGAAAACCATTCGCAGAATTTTTCTTATCAAAGGCATTTATATTGGCGTCATGGGCTCACTGGCAGGATTAGGATTAGCGCTGATACTTGCCGCGATCCAGATCTGGTTTAAACCCCTTTCTATCGCCGAAGACATCTATTTCATGAGTTTTGTCCCCATCCTTTTTGACTGGACCATGATTGCCATCATTGTCCTCTGCGGTTTTATCAGTTCCATTTTAGCGGCGCTGTGGCCAACGCATAGAGCATCATCCATTGAACCGGCCATCGCATTGAGGTACGAATGAAATTTGCTTTTACCATCGCGCGCCGATTTATGCTGGGCGGAAAAGGAGCGGGCCCGAGTCAATTAACAGGCTGGATCTCCATTATTGGCCTTGCTGCTGGATCGTTTGCGCTGATTATTTCACTAGCTGTATTGAATGGTTTTGAAGAGCGCGTAACAAAAAGAGTAATTGGTTTTGAAGGTGATTTAAGAATAACAACAGTGGATAACAATTTGAATTTGTCAAGCATACTGGATCATGTACTGCGGGATCAATATGTAGCAGATGCCCTGCCCTTTCAGGAAAGAAAAGGGTTGGTATCATCAACAAACCAGGAACAGCGCTTGGTTTCATTGAAAGCGATTCCAATAAATCAGTTCAATAATTTTTATAGAATCAAGATTGATGCTTCATCTCAAAAACCAGATGATCGATCTGTGTACATTGGTCAAGTATTGGCTAGGAGACTAAATGTAGATGTGGGAGATGAGATCAATCTCATGAGCCCAGTAGACTACAGTGGGAATGTTGGTTTACCAAGACGGTTTTCAGGAACAATAGCAGGCGTATTTCATGCTGAAGTACTTGATGTTGATGACCGCGTTCTTTTTATTCCCATGAGTCTGGGAGAGCGCTTATTTACACGGAAACAAGGGTTTGATGGTATAGATATAAGACTCCATGATGCTGAAAAAGCTGAAGATTTAAAGCGGTATTTCCGTCGGATTTTACCAGGCGGAATCTCGATCAAGAGCTGGGCCGACCTCCATTCAGGATTGTTCAATGCTATGCGCATGGAGCGGCTGGGTACCATGGCTGTATTGAGCCTTATTGTTTTGGTAGCTTGTTTTAATTTGATGTCCACTCTTGTATTGGTCACCTATCAAAAGATCAGGGAAATTGGCATATTGAGAACGCTTGGAACAACAGCACGGAGAATTCAGAGCATCATTTTAATGCAAGGCATCATGATTGGCGGTCTTGGAGCCGTAGTGGGAATTGTGATCAGTTTGATGCTGGTGGCCGCCCAAAATCAATTTGGCTTATTTACCCTGCCGGAAGAAATTTATTTTATTGATAAATTACCTATGGTTTTCAACGCAGTTGACCTGATAGCAGTCATATGTATTTCATTTGTATTTATCCTTATTTCATCCCTAGTGGCATCTAGCCGTATCCTTAAAATAAATCCTAAAGAAGCTGTGTATTTAGAAAAATGATTTTAAACGCATACCAGATCAGCAAGTCTTACCATAATGGTGAAAAAGAACTCCATGTTTTACGTAATGTGGATCTGGAACTGCAACAGGGAGAGATCATCACAATCATGGGTCAATCGGGCGCCGGTAAAACAACCCTGCTGAATATTTTAGGAACTCTGGATCGACCTGATAGCGGGTCGGTTTCCATTTGCGGTCAGGACATCAGCGGACTGACGGAAAAAAAACTGTCTGAACTGCGAAATAAGCAACTCGGGTTCGTGTTTCAATTCCATCATTTGCTTCCAGAGTTCACAGCGATGGAAAATGTGTTAATGCCTGCGCTTATCGCAGGTGATGAACAAAATGCCAGAGAAAGAGCTGATGAATTATTTGATTATGTAGGTATGACTGAACGCAGAAATCATTATCCAGCACAACTTTCAGGTGGAGAAAGGCTGCGGGCAGCAGTTTTACGCGCGCTTATATTGAAGCCGGGTGTCGTGCTAGCCGATGAGCCAACCGGAAATTTGGATGAAAGCAATGCCGACCGCTTATTAAATTTATTTCACAAAATTAATGATGATTTTAACCAAGCGTTTGTAATTACAACACATAATCCAAATGTTGCTGATATTGGAAATCGTCGTTTTGTTTTAGAAAATGAAACATTAAATCTAATAGATAGTATTTGAAAGAGATCATGCACTTCTTAATTTAGGGTCAGTATGAAAGAGAATTTTTCCAAGAGAGTCCAGTTAATTATGAAACATGCCAAGGAGGAAGCAGTACGCCTTGGGCATAGTTATGTAGGATCTGAACATTTATTGCTGGGTATGATTCGACTCGAAGCTGGACTGGGTGTAAAGATTATGGATATTTACGATTGTGACCTTGATGACATGCGGGCCATGATCGAAGATATGATCAAATCATCCGGCGGCACTATGACCCTTGGTCATTTGCCACTCACTCGCAGAGCAGAGCGAATATTGCGAAACGCTTATAATGAAGCGGCTGCATTGGGTGATTCCGTTGCCGATGACGAACATTTATTATTGGCGATGCTCAAAGAAACGGAAGGTATTGCTTTTGAAGTGTTGAATTCCTACAACATTGATTATGATGGCGTTTTGGAATTGTTGAATGATGACGTATCAGAGGAAGACGATGAAGACGACGACGAAGCACTGCCAATCATTCAAAAAGAAAAAAGCAGTAAAAAGTCCAAGACACCGGCATTAGATCACTTTTCCCGTAATATTACTGACCTTGCAAGAAAAGGTAAACTGGATCCAGTGATCGGTCGATTGGATGAAATAGAACGTGTTGCGCAAATTTTGACACGGCGTAAAAAGAATAATCCAGTATTGATTGGTGAACCGGGCGTTGGGAAGACAGCCATTATCGAAGGATTGGCACAACGTATAAATGATAAATCTGTTCCCAGATTACTACATAATAAACGCATATTATCTCTTGATCTGGCATCCATAGTCGCTGGCACGAAATATCGTGGTCAGTTTGAGGAACGTATGAAAACTATCATGGTTGAACTGGAAAACACGGATAATCTCATTTTATTCATTGATGAGCTGCATACCCTGGTTGGCGCTGGCGGCGCCTCGGGTTCTCTGGACGCATCAAATATGTTTAAACCGGCCTTGGCTCGCGGCGATATTCACTGCATCGGTGCAACAACTTTGGATGAGTATCGTAAGCATATAGAAAAAGACGGTGCCCTGGAACGCCGCTTCCAGAAGATCATTGTCAATCCACCCAGCCAGGCTGAAACGATCAGAATACTGATGGGCCTTAAAGAAGCTTATGAAAACCATCATAATGTCCGCTACGATGATAGTGCTATTGAAGCCTGTGTGTATTTATCAGACCGTTATATAACGGACAAATTTCTACCGGATAAAGCAATCGATATAATGGATGAAACCGGTTCCAGGGCTCATCTGCACAATGTTAGCGTACCCCAGAAAATTTTAGACCTGGAAAAAGAAATTGACAAGGTCATAACTAGGAAAGAAGAAGTAGTTGCTGCCCAAAAATTCGAGGAAGCAGCAAATCATCGCGATAAAGAACAAAAACTGTTAGTAAAATTATCGAAATTCCAACAGGAATGGCAAGAGCACGAACATTCCAAACCTGAATTAATTTCTGAAGAAACGATTGCTGATGTTGTTGCGCTTGTTTCAGGCATCCCTGTGAATAAAGTTGCAGAGTCTGAAACGAATAAGCTTCTCAAAATGAAGGATGTCTTGCAAAAGAATATTATTGGTCAAAAACATGCTGTCACTAGTATATCCAAGTCAATTCAACGTGCTCGTGCTGGATTAAAAAATCCCAATCATCCCATTGGTGTATTTCTCTTTTTAGGTCCAACTGGAGTTGGTAAAACCGAATTAGCGAAAGTATTGGCAAATTATTTATTCAGTCACACAGGATCTATTGTAAAAATTGATATGTCCGAATTTAGTGAACGATTCTCTATCTCTCGTCTGATTGGAGCCCCTCCCGGATATGTGGGTTATGAAGAAGGTGGCGAATTGACTGAAAAAATAAGACGCAATCCTTATTCAGTTGTCCTTTTTGACGAGATGGAAAAAGCGCATCCGGATGTATTTAATCTCTTGCTGCAACTATTTGATGAAGGTGTACTGACAGACAGTTTGAGTCGCAAAGTTGATTTTAAAAATACAATTATCATCATGACATCCAATGTGGGCACAAAAGAAATCGTAAAAGGCAGTACTCTGGGCTTTGTTGATCAGTCTTCAGATCAATCTTATGAAGCTATGCGGGAGAAATTGTTGGACAGAGTAAAAACAACTTTTAGTCCTGAATTTTTAAACAGGATAGATGAAACAATCGTATTTCATTCACTGACTGAGGTACATGTTTTGGATATTGTCAATCTGCAATTAGAAGACCTGCGGAGCAATCTGCAGCGTAAAGGCATCAAGATCAGATTGACGAAATCCGCTTTGAAATTGCTGGTTAAGAAAGGATTTAATCCAGAATACGGCGCCCGACATTTACGCCGGGAAATCCAGAATAGTCTGGAAGACCCCATTTCTGAAATGCTGTTGGAAGAAAAATTTGTGGAGCGTGATACAATTAAAGTGAATGCTAAAAAAGATGTTTTCTTATACACGAAAGCACCAATAAAAAAAGATAAATCTAAAAAATCAACGCCTTCCATCGATTCTACTGAAGAAGTAAAATCTCCCTAAATTCTGCCATATAGGTCGAAAGTAGACCATATTATTGCCAAATAGGTTAATCATTTATGTTGGTATAATAATTGTAATATATACAGCAGAATTTATTATTCGCTGAATTAACTCAATAAAAAGGAAATTAATAATGGGTAAAATTATTGGAATTGACTTAGGAACAACGAATTCCTGTGTAGCCGTTATGGAAGGCGGTGAACCTTCTGTAATCAATAATCCTGAAGGTGGTCGTACAACCCCTTCTGTCGTCGCATTTACAAAAAATGGCGAACGACTGGTCGGCCAGCCGGCCAAACGCCAGGCTGTAACTAATCCGCAAAAAACAATCTTTTCAATCAAGCGCTTCATGGGCAGAATGTTTAATGAAGTTGGTACTGAACTTGAAGAAGTTCCTTATCAGGTCGAAAAGAAAAAAGGTGGAAATCTGGCTGTTAAAGTAGACGATAAGGAATACACGCCGCCTGAAATCAGTGCCATGATTTTACAAAAACTCAAACAAATGGCTGAAGAACATTTGGGCACAACTGTTACGGACGCAGTCATAACTGTTCCTGCATATTTTAATGATTCCCAACGCCAGGCAACAAAAGATGCTGGAAAGATCGCCGGTTTGAATGTACGCCGTATTATTAACGAACCCACAGCAGCAGCACTTGCCTATGGTATGGATAAAAAGAAAGACGAAAAAATCGCTGTTTTTGATTTGGGCGGCGGTACGTTCGATATTTCAATCCTTGAACTGGGTGATGGTGTTTTTGAAGTGAAATCAACCAATGGTGATACGCACCTTGGTGGTGATGACTTCGATCAAAAATTAATCAATTGGATCGCGGATGAATTCAAAAATAGCGATGGTATTGACCTGCGCAAAGACCCTATGGCGCTGCAACGGTTGAGAGAAGCGGCCGAAAACGCTAAAAAGGAATTATCCAGTTCAAAACAAACTGATATCAATCTGCCGTTTGTAACAGCAGATGCTTCCGGTCCGAAACATTTGAATATTACATTGACTCGCGCCAAATTTGAAGAATTGGTTTCTGATTTGATAGAGAGAACAATTGAACCGTGTAAAAAAGCAATAAAAGATGCCGGGTTATCTGCAGCTGATATTGATGAAGTCATATTAGTCGGCGGATCTACTCGTATGCCTAAGATTCAGGAAAAAGTGAAGGAAATTTTTGGTAAAGAGCCCAATAAAAGTGTCAATCCTGATGAAGTTGTTGCACTTGGTGCTGCCATTCAGGGTGGTGTATTGGCTGGTGATGTTGATGATATTCTTTTACTTGACGTAACACCACTTTCATTGGGTATTGAAACATTGGGTAGCGTATCCACAAAACTCATCGAACGAAATACAACTATTCCCACACGAAAATCTCAGGTTTTTAGCACTGCAGCTGATAACCAAACCACTGTTGAAATACATGTGCTGCAAGGCGAACGTGAAATGGCGATTGACAACAAAACCATTGGACGCTTTCATTTAGATGGTATTCCATCTGCACCAAGAGGTGTGCCACAGATTGAGGTTGGTTTCGACATTGATGCCAACGGTATTCTGAATGTGAGTGCAAAAGATAAGGCTACTGGTAAAGAACAAAGCATTCGCATCGAGGCATCGAGTGGGTTGAGTGAATCGGAAATAGACAAAATGGTCAATGATGCCAAGAAACATGAAACCGAAGATAAAGAAAATCGAGAAATGGTTGATTTGCACAATCAAGCAGAGCAACTTGTATATCAGACTGAAAAGAATATCAACGAGTTTGGCGAAAAGTTATCAGATGATGAGAAAAAAATACTGACTGATGCTGTTGAAAAACTGAAAACAGCAAACTCCAGTTCGAATAAAGATGATATTAAGTCGGCCATGGATGAATTAAATGCAGAATGGAATAAACTGGCATCAAAAATGTACGAAGCCAGCAAAGAAACTGAACAAACAGAAGCAGGAACACCTTCCAACGGTGAGGAAAAGAAGAAAAAAGAAGAAGGTGAAATTGAAGATGCCGACTTTGAAGTTGTAGATTAATGCGCTTCAATTATTAAGTATAAAAAAAAGCGTTCCTTTGGGAACGCTTTTTTTGTATTTGGAACCCTGCACATGTATATTCGTAATGACGGGTATCTGTATCCATAATACATGACACGTACACAATCCATAATTCTCGGGATCTTTTTCCTCCTTATTGTGGCTGTGAATATTTTTTTACAGTCATCATCCTGGCGTTTGCCGATTCAGAACTACGTCAACTCAAAGTTAAAAGAAAATACGGAGTGGCAAATAACTATTCCCGAACTTGAAGGCAACCTACTTGGTACCGTAAAGGGGAAAGGAATGAAGTTCAGACATGAAAATGGATCTGAAGTCATTTTTGGTGATTTCTCAATTAGGGTTAACTATTTACGTAGTTTATTCACGGCACCGACATTAACACAGTTAAGGGTGGAGGACATTCTAGTGTCTCCAGTTATTGATCCAGATTCGATACGAATTGAAACTGATAATGAAAGTTTAGATATAGATATTCCTTCTGGATTGAATTTTACCATTGAAGACTTACGACTGGGAGGTATTGTGTATATTCCAATAAAAAATGTTTCTAAAGCTATGAGATTTAAATTAAACAGCCGTCTTGATGTTACTCCTGAAAAAAAAGAATTCTATATCAATGAAATTTCCGCTTCGCTCAATGATACTTCTGGATATGTTTTTTTGAGAAACACCGCATTAACATTATTTGAAACTAGTGCACATTTCTCACCGGCAAGCGGAGTGATTAATGGTTTACCCTTCGATGGAGAAATTCATTATGATTGGGCTGTTTTACCTGATCTTACGGGTAATATTCATATTGAACGCTATGAATTTCCTGAACAGATTTTTGAAAATTTACCCTTAAAACCAAAATTCTCTTCTTTGGAAACTTTTATCCATTTTGAATCAGATTTAGTACACTATTTTGGTGATGTGACTGTTATGAATCCTTTGGGATTATTCATGAAAGGAGAACTTTCTTTAACACGACATGATAATCATTTTTCACTAAACCGCTTAAGCTTAGACAGTGAAGACACCAATCTTTCTTTGTCAGGGATTTATGAAGATAATGGCCGTATCAGTGGCAATATGTTATTAACACATTTTGATTTGAGTCGATGGATCACTGAACAACAGCAGACGAATGTAAATGGTACTATTATGCTAGAAGGGACAATTCAAAAGAATAATATCAATGATGTTTCTATTACAATAGAGGTGAATGAATCTGAATTATATGGTGATCGTGATATTTCCATTTCTGGAACATTTGCATACAATGATCAGGTATTATTAATAGAATCACCATTATCCTTTGCAATAGGTCCGAGTTCTGTAACACTTAAAGGATATGCAAATCTTCAGGATAGAACACTGGACATGGATCTGAAACTGAAGGATGCCAGTATTTTTCTGATAAATAATTTTTGGAGTGATTCATTAAATAGTGGTTTTGCAACAGGAGATCTACAGGTATTAGGAACAATTGATAATCCATCGATTCGTGCTGAATTGGAATGCAGCAATCTGGGCTATCATGACATTTTCCTGGATCAAATAAAAATGAATGTCCATTGGATTCCAGCCCAGAGTGGCGGTGATGGTTTTTTCAGAGGAAAAATTGGTCGGGGCTCGTGGCGGAAGTATGCATTTGATAACGGTTTGGTTGATATTGCTTTTTCCCAGGATGGTATTGTTATCCAGAGCGCTGAATTCAATCAGTCAGAAAATTTTCTGCAAATATCAGGAATTTTGTCACCAGATAGTATTTTGACTTTAAATCACATGCAACTGGCCTACGAAAACCATTATTTTATAAGCGCCAAACCCTTCTCCGTGGAATTTGAACCGGATAAAATCGAGATCCATCCTTTTAAAATTCATATAGATGACGGCATTGCCTCGGGGCAAATGACCATTAGAGAAAAAATAAGAGGGATTTTTCATTTAACAAATATAAATGCTGATATCATGAAACTATTTACCGATGATATCCGCTATCATGTTTCTGGAACAAGCTTTGGAGATATTTCCATTGCAGATCGAGATGACCATCTCGAAGTGAAAATGGACTTAACTCTGAAAAACGGTATTGCTGCCAGGCAGAAATTTTCAGAGATGAAATTAAAAGGATCTTTATACAAATCTCTTTTGAATGTTGAAGAAGTTTCATTGATAGCCGATGATCGAAAACGTATTTTAATTTCTGGTTTTGTACCTCTTGGCAAAATAGATGATGGAGACCGCGAATTTGATTTTTACATTATTTTTGATGAATTGGACATGTCACTTTTAACACAATTCAGTCAGTCATCAAAGTTTATGGATGGTAAGATTTCCGGCAGTTATCATTTGGGAGGAAATACTAGAAAAATACTATACAATTTTGATCTTTACATTGAAGATGCTATCTGGGATAGATTAAAAATGGGGACTGTGACAACTGAAGGATTATTTGATGGCAAACGATTGTATTTTAATAAATTTTCTTCA